>JBIQHO010000001.1:0-35754 GCA_044508545.1 Bradyrhizobiaceae bacterium
TCGTCTGCTCGATCGAGAACCTCGATCCGATGGGCGTGCACACCGGCGACTCCATTACGGTGGCGCCGGCGCTGACGCTGACCGACAAGGAATACCAGATCATGCGCGACGCCTCGCTGGCGGTGCTGCGCGAGATCGGCGTCGAGACCGGCGGCTCCAACGTGCAGTTCGGTGTCGATCCGGCCGACGGACGCATGGTCATCATCGAAATGAACCCGCGGGTGTCGCGATCCTCGGCGCTCGCATCAAAAGCGACCGGCTTCCCGATCGCCAAGGTCGCGGCGAAACTCGCGGTCGGCTATACGCTGGACGAGATCGCCAACGACATCACCGGCGGCGCGACGCCGGCCTCGTTCGAGCCCAGCATCGACTACGTCGTCACCAAGATCCCGCGCTTCGCCTTCGAAAAATTCCCCGGCGCATCGACCACGCTGACAACCTCGATGAAGTCGGTCGGCGAAGTGATGGCGATCGGCCGCACTTTCCAGGAGTCCTTGCAGAAGGCGCTGCGCGGGCTGGAGACCGGTCTCACCGGCCTCGACGAAATCGATATCGAGGGCCTCGGCCAGGACGACGACAAGAACGCGGTCCGCGCCGCGCTCGGCACGCCGACCCCCAACCGGCTGCTGCAGGTCGCGCAGGCGATGCGGCTCGGCTGGAGCGACGAGGACATCTTCAATTCCTGCAAGATCGACCCCTGGTTCCTCGCCGAACTGCGCGGCATCGTCGAGATGGAGAACAAGGTCCGCGCCGACGGCCTGCCGGGCAACGCCTTCGGCATGCGCACGCTTAAAAGCATGGGCTTTTCGGACGCGCGCCTCGCGGTGCTCGCAGGCAAGACCGAAACGGAGGTCAGGACGCTGCGCCGCGCGCTGAAGGTGCGGCCGGCCTACAAGCGCATCGACACCTGCGCCGCGGAATTCGCCTCGCCGACAGCGTATATGTACTCGACCTATGAGCCGCCTTTCGCGGGCAACGTCGCCGACGAAAGCGCCCCATCAGACAAGACCAAGGTCGTGATCCTCGGCGGCGGTCCCAACCGTATCGGCCAGGGCATCGAATTCGACTACTGCTGCTGCCATGCCTGCTTCGCGCTGTCGGATGCCGGCTATGAGACCATCATGGTCAACTGCAACCCGGAAACGGTGTCGACCGACTACGACACCGCGGACCGGCTCTACTTCGAGCCGCTGACCGCCGAGGACGTGCTGGAGATCATCGACACCGAACGGCAGAACGGGACGCTGCACGGCGTGATCGTGCAGTTCGGCGGCCAGACGCCGCTGAAACTGGCGCGCGCGCTGGAGGCGGCCGATGTGCCGATCCTCGGCACCTCGCCCGAAGCCATCGATCTCGCGGAAGACCGCGACCGCTTCAAGCGTATCCTTGACCGGCTGAAACTGAAGCAGCCGAAAAACGGCATCGCCTATTCGGTGGAGCAGGCGCGGCTGGTGGCGGCCGATCTCGGCCTGCCGCTGGTGGTGCGGCCCTCCTATGTGCTGGGCGGCCGCGCCATGCAGATCATCCGCGAGGACAGCCAGCTCGGCGACTACCTGCTCGGCACCCTGCCCGAGCTTGTGCCCGCCGACGTCAAGGCGCGCTATCCGAACGACAAGACCGGCCAGATCAACACGGTGCTCGGCACCAACCCGCTGCTGTTCGACCGCTATCTCTCCGATGCCACCGAGATCGACGTCGATTGTCTCTGCGACGGCAAGGACACATACGTCGTCGGCATCATGGAGCATATCGAGGAGGCCGGCATCCACTCCGGCGACTCGGCCTGCTCGCTGCCGCCGCGCTCGCTCGACGCCGCCACCATCACTGAACTGGAGCGGCAGACCCGCGAACTCGCGCTCGGTCTCGACGTCATCGGCCTGATGAACGTGCAATACGCCATCAAGGACGGCGAGATCTACGTGCTCGAAGTGAACCCCCGCGCCTCGCGCACGGTGCCGTTCGTCGCCAAGGTGGTCGGCCTGCCCGTCGCCAGGATCGCGGCGCGGATCATGGCCGGTGAGAAGTTGGCCTCCTTCAGGCTCAAGCCGCAGAAGCTCGGCCATGTCGGCGTCAAGGAATCGGTCTTCCCCTTCGCGCGCTTCCCCGGCGTCGATACCGTGCTCGGCCCGGAAATGAAATCGACCGGCGAGGTGATGGGCATCGACCGCTCGTTCGAGATCGCCTTCGCCAAGAGCCAGCTCGGCAGCGGCACGCGCCTGCCGCGCAAGGGCACCGTGTTCGTCTCGGTCCGCGAGACCGACAAGGTGCGCATTCTCGAAACGGTGAAGCTGTTGTCCTCGGCCGGTTTCAGGGTGATGGCGACGTCGGGGACGCAGCGCTATTTGTCCGACAGCGGCGTTCCGGCCGAGAAGATCAACAAGGTTCTGGAAGGCCGGCCGCACATCGTCGACGCCATCACCAACGGCGAGGTGCAACTGGTGTTCAACACGACCGAGGGACCGCAGGCGCTGGCCGACAGCCGCTCGCTGCGACGCGCCGCCCTCTTGCATAAAGTGCCGTATTACACCACTCTTTCGGGCGCCGTGGCGGCCGCGCAGGGTATCCGCGCCTATCTGGGCGGAGACCTTGAGGTTCGCACCTTGCAGAGCTATTTTTCCGAGACCTAAGCGCGATAATGGGTTCCAGGAATCCCGGCTGAGCCGGAACCTGCCGGCCACGGGGATGTTTTCTAACCCAGACCGGTCGTAAACAGCTAGTGTGGTGGTTCAGAAGTTCGCTTTCAGTGCCTGGGCGAGTTGCCAAGCGAACTTCTGAACCAAACCAACACTGGAATTAAAGAGTTGCCAATGCGGTTTGCAGCCCCGGGTGCGGACCGGAAGGCAGCTTCGCGCAACACCTCAAGGACCGCTGACGAAGCGAAGGACGAAGTGAGATGGTCGAGAAGGTTCCGATGACCCGAGGCGGACATGCCGCCCTCGCAGACGAACTGAAGAAGCGCCAGTCGGTGGACCGGCCGCGCATCATCGAGCAGATCGCCGAGGCGCGCTCGCATGGCGATCTGTCGGAGAACGCGGAGTATCACGCCGCGAAGGAAGAACAGTCGCACAATGAGGGCCGCATCGCCGAGCTGGAGGACAAGCTGGCGCGCGCCGACATTATCGATGTCAGCAAGCTGTCCGGCGATACCATCAAGTTCGGCGCCACCGTGACGCTGATCGACGAGGACACCGACAAGAAGGCGGTGTGGCAGATCGTCGGCGAAGCCGAGGCTGACGCCAAGAAGGGGCGCATCTCGATCACCTCTCCGCTCGCGCGCGCCCTGATCGGCAAGAAGAAAGGCTCCTCGGTGGAGGTCGTCGCGCCAGGCGGCGCAAAAGCCTACGAGATCACCAAGGTCGAGTGGCGATAGCGGAGTTTTCTCCGCTGTCGCGTATCCGCGAAGATCCTGACATATTTTATTTCGGCTTCTTTTATTTCGGCTTCGCAGCGCAGGATGAGAGCGGCATGCGGCTTTCCCGTTCAAGCCTCGCAATGGCGATGACGGCTGCATGCATTGCCGGAGCCGCCCGCGCCGCCGAGATCGATGTCCCGCAGCATCCGCCGCCGAAGCAGAAGGAACTGTGGATGCAGAATGGCCCACCGAATTGCAGCCGGTGGACCGACGGCTGCGCCAGTTGCGCGCGCGGCGCCGGCAGCGAGCCGATGGTATGCTCGAACACCGGTTTTTCCTGTCAGCCCAAAACGATCCGTTGCATTCAGCCCTGACCTCGCCGTGGGCGAGCCATCATCGCGACCCGGTCGCATTGACGCAGCCGTCATGCAAGCGCTTGAGCCCGGGCGCCGGAACGAGCGAATAAAGCTTTGTAAATCAATTACTTATAGGCCGCGTTGATATTATCAAAGCGCAGAACTCCCAACCTCGGCGTGTTCCAAACATGGAACAATTCTGTATCCGGGCCGTTTCGTTTCAGCTTTGCGGCGAGGTAAGCTGTGGGGCGACAGGAATATGCAACGGGAAAGACCCAACATGGACCAGATCTCCAAATTGCAGCCGATCGTCCTCAGCCTGCTTCGTTTCATGAGCGGACTCCTGCTCATGCAGCATGGCACCGCAAAGCTCCTCGGCTTTCCGGCGTTGCCGATGTTCGCCGACCTGCGAATCGGCTCGATGGTCGGGGCCGCAGGAGTTATCGAACTGGTCGGCGGCGCGCTGCTGGTGGTCGGGCTGTTCACGCGAGCCGCCGCGTTCATTGCCTCAGGCATGACGGCGGTCGCCTACTTCATGGTCCACGAGCCGAAGGGTTTTATGCCGATCGTCAATGGCGGCGAACTGGCGGCGTTATATTGCTTCGTGTTCTTTTATCTGGTGTTCGCCGGCGGCGGCCCGATCAGCCTCGACAGGATCATCCACAAAAAGACCTGAAGACCGGGTGGGCGCATCTGGACATCGTGCCCGGCTTAACGCCGGGCGCTCAGGCAGGCGCGGCTTGGGCGCGCGCCTCTTGCGACCTGAGAGCGTTTTCGAGCGAAGCATGTCCTTAAGCTCGACCCGAGGATGGAATCCGGTTCGCGTGAAGAAACGCCTCAAATCACAATGATAGAGCCCCGGTTCTGATTCATCAGAACCGGAAAGTCTCTAGTCAGGCGTCTTCAATTCCAGCGGCACCGCCGCAGCGTATTTGGAGCTATGCAGGACAAGCGAGGTTCGCACGTTGCGCACGTGCGGCGCGGCCGTGAGATGCGAAACAAAATCCTGAAAAGTCGTCATGTCGGGCGCCACGCATTTCAGGATGAAGTCGACCTCGCCCGACAGCATCCAGCACTCCCGCACCAGCGGCTCCCCGCGCACGAATTCCTCGAACGCGCGCAGATCGGCGTCGGCCTGGCTTGACAGGTGCACCGACGCGAACACCGTGACCTCGAAACCGAGCCGTTGCGGATCGAGCAATCCCCGGTAGCCCTGGATGTAGCCCTCTTCTTCCAGCGTCCGGACCCGGCGAAGACATGGCGGCGGCGAAATGCCGACCCGCTTGGCCAGCTCGACATTGGTGATCCGGCCATCGGCCTGAATCTCGCTCAGAATCTTGAGGTCGATCTCGTCCAGACTTTTTGACACGCGCGTGCAAACCCCGAAGCTCGCTAGAGTCTTTCACTGTTTCATGGAAACGGTGAAAGACTCTAGTTTTTGTTTTGACGCGTTTTCTTCACGCGAACCGGATTCCACTTCGCTCGAAAACGCTCTCGCGTGTGTTTCAACTGCATTGAACCAGGCCCGTCGCTTATCTTTGGTTTGAGCGTGATCTTTTCCGAAAACCGGTTTCCACTTTTCGGGATCACGCTCGAAACGGAGAGAATCTCCAGTAAACCTCTTAACGTAGATCGGGCAGTCTGCGCAATTTTATTGCGCGCAGGCCCGATTTGGCTTTAGAGGAATTTTTGCAGTGACGGGTTGCAAATCCTGCATAGCTAGCCAGATATCCAATATATGATCTAGATGTTTTTCCCGCCTTCCGCCGCCTGCCTGGGCTTCGCTGCCCGCGGCCGGCCGGCTTCTCGCCACAGGATCCCAAATCCATGCCTGCTCCCGTCCACGCCAAGGTTGTCATCATCGGCTCCGGTCCGGCGGGCTATACGGCGGCGATCTATGCCGCGCGGGCCATGCTGGAGCCGGTGCTGATCCAGGGCATCCAGCCGGGCGGCCAGCTCACCATTACCACCGACGTCGAAAACTATCCGGGCTTTGCGGACGTGATCCAGGGCCCGTGGCTGATGGAACAGATGGAGAAGCAGGCGACGCATGTCGGCACGAAGATCATCACCGATACGGTGAACTCGCTCGATGTGTCGCAGCGGCCGTTCCGGCTGACCTGCGACAGCGGCGAGGTTTATCTGGCCGAGACCGTGATCCTTGCCACCGGCGCGCAGGCGCGCTGGCTCGGGCTGCCGTCTGAAGACGCCTTCAAGGGATTCGGCGTCTCGGCCTGTGCCACCTGCGATGGTTTCTTCTACCGCGGCAAGAACGTGATCGTCGTCGGCGGCGGCAATACCGCCGTCGAGGAAGCACTGTTTTTGACCAACTTCGCTGCGCAGGTCACCCTCGTTCACCGCCGCGACCACTTCCGCGCCGAACGCATCCTGCAGGATCGCGCATTCAAGCATCCCAAGATCGAGGTGATCTGGGACAGCGTGATCGACGAGATCTGCGGCGCGGAAAATCCACCCAAGGTCACTCATGTCCGGTTGAAGAACGTCAAGACCGGCGCACTCACCGAACTTTCGGCCGACGGCGTGTTCATCGCGATCGGCCATGCGCCCGCCACCGAACTCGTGGCCGGCAAGGTCAAGCTGAAAAGCTCGGGCTATGTCGAGGTCGCTCCGAACTCGACGGCAACGTCGGTGCCGGGCCTGTTCGCGGCCGGCGATGTCGCGGACGAGGTTTACCGGCAGGCAGTCACGGCCGCGGGCCTTGGCTGCATGGCCGCACTGGAGGCCGAACGGTTTCTCGCAGCTCATGCGAGCGACCGCGCGGCCGCAGAGTAACGATGCTTCGGAATCGCGACGGTTTTACCGACATGGACTGGGACAAGCTGAAGGTGTTTCACGCGGCTGCCGAGGCTGGCAGCTTCACGCATGCCGGCGAGCAGCTCGGGCTGTCGCAGTCCGCTGTGTCACGGCAAGTCGGCGCGCTGGAGCAGGAACTCTCGGTGTCGCTGTTTCATCGCCATGCGCGGGGGCTGATCCTGACCGAACAGGGCGACCTGCTGTTCCGCACCGCGCACGAAGTCTTCATGCAATTGCAGGCGGCGCGCGCCAAGCTCACCGACAGCCGCGAGCGGCCAAGCGGCGATCTCAAGGTGACGACCACGCCGGGCGTCGGCATCAACTGGCTGATCCCCCGCCTCGGCGAATTTACCGCGCTCTATCCGGAAATCCGGATTTCGCTGGTTCTCACCGACGAAGAACTCGATCTGTCGATGCGCGAGGCCGATATCGCGATCCGCACGCAGAAGCCGACCCAGCCCGATCTCATTCAGCGCAAGCTGTTCGCGATGGGCTTCCACGCTTACTGCTCAACGGAATACGTCAAGCGCTTCGGCACTCCCCGGACGCTGGAGGAACTCGACGGACATCGTATCGTCCTGCTCAGCGAGACGCACCCGTCGGTGCATCCCCAGAACCGCAACTGGCTGATCGAGGCCGGCCGCAACGGCTCGGGAACGCGCGAGCCGTACTTCATCGTCAACAACATACTGGGCTTGTTCAGCGCCTGCCAGCAGGGTCTCGGCATCGCCGCGCTGCCGGACTATTTAGTCGGCGAGAACAACCTGCTGGTGCAGTTGTTCAGTGAATCCGACTCGATTCAGCTCGATACCTATTTCGTATATCCCGAAGAACTGAAGTCCGTCGCGCGGGTTCAGGCTTTCCGCGATTTCGTGGTCAGCAAGGCCCAGCGCTGGCCGTCATAATCCGCCGGCTCCGCCGGATAATGCTTTTATAGCGTTTTCGAGCGAAGCGGATACCGGTTCGCGTCAAGAAAACGGGTCAAATCAAAATCATGGAGCCCTGCTTCTGATTCCGTCAGAAGTGGAAAAGCTATTGCTCGCGGCAAGCATACGGCGGCAAACGACAAACGCGCGAAACCCGCGCGCTTTGTCAGCTCAAACCCGCTTTGTCAGCTCAAACAAAAAAGACAAGCGACGAGTCTGACTCAACGCAGTTGAAACAGACTCTGGCGTGCCGGGTCAGGCCGCATTTTTGTGCATGGTCCCGTTCGATGACGCAGCGCCACGGATCGCCTTGACGGAACGCTCGATCGCCGCCCACAGCCGTCCGATCTCCGAGGCCGCGCGGCCCTGTGAATCGTATTCGCGGGCGCCTTCACCATGCGCGAGCGCCAGCAGCAGGTCGGCGCGATTGGTGATCTGACCGCTCCAGACCGGAGCGCGGAATTTCGCAAGAGCCTCGCGGGCAATGGCGACGATCGGGCTTTCGGAGCCATCACGCATTGCGGGCGCGCCGTTGACGACGACAGCATAAGGCTTGCGCGCTGAGCGGCAGGTTTGAATGGTGTCCTGAACTGCATTGACATCGAAGACGCCGGGCCGCGCGGGTATCACAACCATGGTCGCATTGCGGATAGCGTCGTCGACGACGGCCGAGAGGTTCGGCGGCGTGTCGATAAAGACCCACTCGAAGCCGTCACGCCTGGCCGAGTTGATGATCTCGGTGACGGAGCGGTTGGCTGTCCGGATCGGAGGTTCGTTGGTGCCGCGCAGCTTGTGCCAAAGGGTCAACGACCCCTGCGGATCAGCATCCACCAGCAGGCAGGGCTTCGAGGCCTTATGAACTTGCGCGGCAAGGTGAGCAGCCAGGGTGCTTTTGCCCGAGCCGCCTTTACGCGATGCGAAAACAATAACGTTCATACCTTGGTCTCCAGATTGACCCGGGAGACTAAAATGAATCAGCATACTGATTCGTTAAAGACAAATCTTGCCGCTAACCGCCTCTTTACATCGGTTTTTCATGCAGAACTGGCATTTGAGTCACACTCCGCCGGATGCGTGAGTCATATTGCCGCAAAAGATTACAAAGCGAGTCGTCCCGAGGAAAAGCGTTACGACCGACCCTTCGCGGCTTTTCGCTCGATCCATTTGCGTTCGATCCGGCCGAGCGTGCGCGCTATCGGTGCTTGCAGGAACGGCAGATCCTGAGCAAGCAGCATCAGTCCGAGCGGCAACATCCACAGCCCCAGCACCGGCAGAAAACTGAAGACACCGCCGACGGTCAGCAGCAACGCCAGCGGAACGCGGACCGGCCGCGAGGACGGCCTGCGCAGCCAGCCCATGAATTTCGCCGGGCGTGGCGGCATCTTGCTTTCGAACCAGACAAAATGCCGGTCCAGTTCCGCTCGATGATCAGTGCTCACGGTTTGCTCCGTGACGGAAAGATGTTGGTCGGTCACACCGCGACAACGCGGCGGGATGTCGCGCAAACAGTTCTGTCGCCGGAACAGGGGCGAGTCTTGTCAGACGCGCCGGCTTTCGGCTCAAAAACCGAACGTCCAGACGACGCATACCACCGTCAGCGTCAGGAGCATACTCAGCACCCAGCCGATGGCATAGTTCGTCTCCTCGGGCGCGATCCCGCGCATGTCGTCGACCGGAACGTTGTGGGCCGGAACGCTGTGGGTCGGACGCCAAAGGCGCAAATCGGTCATGACCAACCTCCCTTTGCGGACATTGCCGCAAGGGATCCAACGGTCAACGGGCGGCGCCAGTTCCATCGGACACGCGTGGCTTGACGCCGCCGCGCACAACCGTCATGCGTATCGCGTCAGTCGGCCGGACGGCCGCTCCCGCACCGGCCGAAAGGCTTTCGGGAGAGGAAAGTCCGGGCTCCATCGACATGCGGTGCCGGATAACGTCCGGCGGGGGCGACCCCAGGGACAGTGCCACAGAGAACGAACCGCCTTCTCTCCGGGGAAGGTAAGGGTGAAAAGGTGCGGTAAGAGCGCACCGCGTCTCCGGCAACGGAGACGGCACGGTAAACCCCACCGGGAGCAAAACCGAATAGGGACAGCATCGCGAAAGGTTCGCTTCGGCGATAACATCGCAGGGCCGTGTCGGGCCCGCTGTCCGGGTAGGTTGCACGAGGCGACGTGCAAACGTCGTCCCAGAGGAATGGCCGTCACGTATCGTGTGCGCAAGCACGCGGTGCCCTCCAGAACCCGGCTTACAGGCCGGCTGATATGTTCGCGAAGCGCGCGTCAAACAAACGCGTTCGACTGTGAATATTGCCAATGAGGGGTTCGGCGCAGCCGCCGGACCCCTCGCCATTTCAAGACCTCACAGGCAGGCGGCCTTGCGATATCGGTGGCGCTACTCGTCGTCATCGTCGTGACGGTGCGAACGGCTCGCTCTGCCGCCGAGCGATCCCGTCGCCGCTGGCTCGCGGCTGGCATATGAGCCTCGCCCGGCGCGCGCCGCGATGTCCTCGCCGGAGACCGCCGGCGGCTTGCAGATCGTGCGCCGGCTGGCGCGGCGCATCAGATCGACATGAATGTGATTGTAGTGATAGACGTTCGCGCCCGGCGCCAGCACCGTGGTGAAGCGCTGGCAGGCCGTTGCTTCTACGTCGCGCAGGAAACCCTGTTCCTCCGGCAGCCCCTTCCAGCCATGCTGCACGGACACGTATCGCCCGTCCGCCAGCGTGAATCCCGCGATATCGAGCGCATTGCCGAAGGCGTGCTCGGAGATATGCGCGTGCGGGTTGCCGTTCATGCCGCGGCATGAATACGCGGAGATCTGCTTGATCTCGACGACGCGCGCGCCGAACCAGCGCATCGCCGCCGGCTGGACCGCATCCGCAAGCCAGCGATCGAGCACTGAAACAATCGGACAGGCAAGCGTCGCGGCCGGCTTCACAACGACAGGTCCGACCGCGCTGGTGATCGTTCCGCCCGCAGGTCCAAGGCGCGGCAAAGGCGAAGCCTGTTGTGACACCCCTAATCCAGGCGTCGCGGGGTATGCGGATGATCGCTCGCCGCCATAGAGCCGGGATTGGGGTTGGGATTGCGAGCCCGGATATGATTGCGCGTAACCATCATCGGATGGATAGGACGATGCGCGATCCGCATCCGGCGGTCCTTCCGGCGGCAGTTCGATCCCGTCTTCGACGGGACGCACGCCGGGCGCGGTCAGCGAGACCGGGCCGCTCGAGCCGCCGCCATCAGCGGGCTGACGAGCGGCGGTCTCGGGATATGACGGCGGCGGAGAGGACGGCTGCGCGATCGGCCAGCGCGGCTGATTGCGACCGATCGAGGCGGGCGGCCGGAGATCCTCGTCGGCAAAGCCGTAGGCCGGACCTTCCCCCAGCGCCGAGACCTTCAGAGGAAATTCGGCGCCGCAGACGCCGGGACCATTGATCGGGCGGATGCGAACGAGGTCGGCGCTTTCCCTGACCTCGCCGGATTTCAGACAAGCGGCTTCAGCCTCGGCCCGCCACGGCTCGCGTTCCGCGGTCTGAAAAAAACCGCGCCCGCAACCGGCCAGCGACACAAGGACGACGGAGCCGACGAGATACAAGGCAACTCTGCGCGTCATCCGCGCAAGTTCGGCGAATTTATTTAAGGCTTCTTCAACGCGTTGCGTTCAGTCATTTTTAACGATGCCGCCGCGGCGCACAATGGAAACCCGGGAACGGGTTGCGAGCCTGCCGCGTTGGGTTGCGAGCCTGCCGCGTTACGAGGGACCAAGGGAGTCGCCATATGACTTTCGCCGGCCGCATCAGCATCGTGACCGCCTATATCGCGCTCGCCTTCGTCGGCGCGATCGTGCTGGGTGTTTTTTAGAGTTTTCACCGTTTCACGGAAACAAAAACTCCGGATTCTTCATTTGAAGCGTTTCACGCGAACCGGATTTTACCCCCGGGTCACGCCCGAGGGCGTGCTGCGCTCGAAACACCATAGCGAGCGGCCGTGCCCTGGTCTCTGATCTTTCGCAAATCTTTCGCAAATTTTCTCTTTCGCAAATTTTCGTCTTTCCAAAATTTTCGCGAACCCCGACATCTTGGATTCACGGCACGGCAGCACGCGCGCGCTGGCCTCCGTCGCCCGCGGCCTGTAGACTCGCTGCGGGGCAATTTTCGTCGGGGAGCCAATGCGGCCTGAGTTCAACCTCAAGACCATCCTGTTTGGCACCGGAATCCTTGCGGTGTCCTTCTTCGTCAGCCTCAAGGCCATGGACTGGTTGTCGCCGTCCGCAATCAACAAGCCCGTGCTCGCGGCATTGCCGCCGCTGGCCCCCGTCAATCGCGCGTCGAGCATCATCGCCCCGATCACGATTCCGCTCGCCGTCATTCGCGACGCCGCCGAGCGCGCCGCGCCGCGCAACTTCGCAGGCAAGGCGGACAACCCGGTCGCGCATATTCTTCAGAACGCGGACATCGGGTGGACCGCGTCGCGCGGCGCGATCAGCGCCACAGGCGGCGACAACACGCTGTCGCTGACGACGCCGCTAAGCGGCACCCTCAAGGTCAAGGGATCCCTGTCGGCAGAGGCCGAGGGCGCGATCGGCAACGCGCTTGGAAACCTGCTTGGCGGCAACGTCGCCAAGCAGATCGGACGCGTGAACATCAAGAACCTGAACGCCAACGCCGAGATCAAGGGCAGTGTCGTGATGACGTCGCGACCGGTGCTGACCACGAACTGGCGTATCGATCCCGGCATGACCGCACAGGTCCATCTCGGCGACACCAACCTTTCGGTCGCCGGCGCCCGCGTCAACGTCCCCTCGCAGGTCAAGCCCGTCATCGACCGTGCGGTCAACGAACAGATCGCGAGCCTGCAACAGCGCATCCGCAACGACCCGGTCCTGGAGCACAGCGCGCGCGTGCAATGGGCACAGATGTGCCGCTCGATCCCATTGCAGGGCGCGGCCGGATTGCAGGACCTGTATCTCGAACTGAAGCCGGTGCGCGCCGTCGCGGTTCAGCCGCGCATCGATGCCAGCAACGTTACGTTGACGCTCGGCATCGAGGCCGAAACGCGGATCACCGGCGCGGCGACGAAACCGGACTGTCCGTTTCCCGCAACGCTCACCATCGTGCCGGCCATGCCCGGCAGGCTGAGCATCGGCGTTCCGATCGACGTGCCATTCACCGATATCAACAGGATCATCGAGGCCCGGCTGGCCGGCAAGACGTTTCCCGAGGACGGCAGCGGCCCCGTCGGCGTCACCGTCAGGCGGGCCAGCGTCGCGGCGGCCGGCGACCGGCTCCTGATCTCGCTGCTGATCGACGCGAAGGAAAAGAAAAGCTGGTTTGGTTTCGGCGGCGAGGCCACCGTCCATATCTGGGGCAAGCCCGTGCTCGACCAGACCCAACAGATCCTGCGACTGACCGATATCCGGCTTGCGGTCGAATCCGAGGCTGCGTTCGGCCTGCTCGGCGCCGCCGCGCACGCCGCAATGCCCTATCTGCAACAGGCTCTGGCCGACAAGGCGACAGTCGATCTCAAGCCGTTCGCATCGAGCGCGCGTGAGAAGATCGCCGCAGTCATGGCGGATTTCCAGAGGAGCCAGGGCGGGGTCCGCGTCAGGGCCGAGATCACCAGCCTGAAACTCGCCGACATCGCCTTTGATTCCAGGACGCTGCGTGTCATCGCGGAGGCGGCGGGCGCCGTGAACGTCGAGATCAGGACGCTGCCGGCGCCATAACGTTCGAGTGGTTGGCTCGCGCGCCCCACGCAAAAGCGCGCCCGGCCAAAACCGGGCGCCCTTTGATTGTTTGGATCCGCCGACTACTCGGAGTACTTGAATTCCGGCATCGACTTCAACTGCTCCTTGGTCGCGCTGAAGACCACGTGATCGGGGTACCAGGGATTGGACTTCGCTGTCGTCGAAGCCGATGTGGTTGAACCCGTAGTGGTGCCCGTAGTCGTGCCGCCGGACGTCGACGAGGTCGATGTCGATGGCACCGGCGTATCGACGAACTTCAGCTTGTCGAAGGATACCGCAACCAGGTGCTCGCCGACGCCGAGAAACCCGCCGACGCCGATCACCGCGGCGTTGATCTTTCCATTTTTATCCAACAGCATATCGCTGATCGAGCCGAGCTTCTCGTTGGAATCGTTATAGACGTTAAGGCCGATCATCTTCGACGAGCGCCAGTCACCGTGATAGCCGGACTCTGAGGATGTAGCCGCCGGAGCGTTCATGGTGTTCGTGCTGCCGGGCGTCTGCGCGACCGCCGCCGTCGCCAGCAGCGCGGATCCGATCAATGCGACGGTGATGTGCTTGGCAATCATCAGTGTACCTCCTTCGGTTTTGAAATTCAGTAGCCAGAACACACAACTTGGGCACTCGTTCCCGGGAACATTTCCGACCGCTCGGGTTCCGTGCGCTGATGAGCGGATCGCGCACGAAAAAACTGACGGTGGGGATCGCTCGCGCAGCAAACGAACGGCACGCGAATAAAGTTTAGCTCATGAACGACGCGCGCCCGCGAACGACGACAACAAAGATCGACGCCGCTCCGGACGTGCTCGGAAGCACGGTGATGCGACGCTATGCCCCGGCGCTGCACCTGCCGTCAGGCCGCGATCGCGCTCGGCTCGCCTTTGCTTTCGGCGAAGAACGCGACCGCTTCGAACCGGTAGCCGCAGCTCGCGCACTGCCAGAGATACGTGGTTCGGCGCGGTTCGTGTTCAAACCAGACCGGCGCGGCGATCGGGTGGCCGCATTGCGCACACGGATTTTGATGAGGCAAATAATCAGATACGGCAGCAGCCATGACGCTTCTCCCATCTGCCTTGCTTTCGCGGACTCTCGCACTGAATAGCCGCTCTCCGAAATTCGTGAGACATCGCAACACCCTTTTTAACGAACTTCGAAAAAGCAAAGGGGTGCTGGAGCATGATGCCGAAAAGTGGAAACCAACTTTCGGAAAAGATCATGCTCAAAAAAGATAAGCGACGGATATGATTCCGCGCCGTTGAAACAGGCGCTGGCAACTTTACAATTCTTCTGGTGCCGATTTGAATTTGAATTTTCGAAAACCCGCTGCAAGTGGTGCGGGAATTACAAATCGGCGGTGCCAGTTTGAGCGCTGCGACATCCGCGTCGTACGATCCCAGAGCGGGATGAAGAGATCCCAGAGCAGGATGAAGAAAAGTGTGGTGCGGTTTTCCGCCCGCATCCCGCTTCTCAAGATATTGGGAATCGATCACGTTCATGATTTGAATCTGCTCGATCCGAAATCGCCATGATCCTGGACTCGGCTCGCGACAAATTTGCGGCGCTCCGCAAAACGCGCCTCACATTGATGCGAAATTGATGGGAGAGGACATGAAGGAAGGAGATCCGGAGTTCCTTTTCAGACCGGCGATGGAACCCGGCCGGGCTGCGCCCGGGCGCTTTTGCCACAGGAAAGTCGCGATTGTGGCGATAGGCATAAGGCAGGTTGTGAGGGCTCTCCCGTGATTTTGCGTAAATTTATTCCGTTTCTTGTTTTCGTTGTGCTGGCCTTGCCGCAGCCGTCGTCCGCACAACGCGCGCAATACGAGTCGATGGTGGCGGCGCACGCGCAAACCAACGGCGTTCCCGTCGAGCTGGTCCACCGCGTTATCGTCCGCGAGAGCCGCTACAATCCGCGCGCCGTCCATCGCGGCAACTACGGCATGATGCAAATCAAGCTCGCGACCGCGCGGGGCCTCGGCTACACCGGCACCGCCGAGGGGCTGCTCGATCCGGAAACCAATCTTACCTACGCCGTGAAGTATCTTGCCGGCGCCTATCGCGCCGCCCACGGCAACCACGACCGCGCCGTCGCCTATTATGCCGGCGGCTACTACTACGTGGCAAAGCGGCAGCGGCTGCAGCGTGCTCATCAGGAGACCATGAGCGCCGCCGCGGAATTCCCCGGCGCACCGCTGTCGATCGCGCCGCGCTGACGTTCGCGACACGCGGAACTGTTTCAATCCAGCGACGGCCTGATCTGGGGAGCGAGGTTGGCGGTCCGCATATGCAGCACGGCGTCGCCGTCACTGTAAACGCGCCGCCAGCCATCGAGGCGGTCGAGCAGATGGACCGCGGGCGACGAGGGATCGAGCAGCGTCGCGTCGATGCGATAGGTGTCGAGCAGCGCCAGGAACTTGCCGACGTTCCGAAGCTGGAGGGCATTGACGTGAGCGAGCACAAACCGCTCACCGTAGAGTTCGGTGCGGCCGTCAATGAAGACCGGCACATCGGCCGCGATCAACAAACCACCGAAAGAGTACTCGTTGAGAACGCGGCGCGCGCCGTGATCCTTCATCGCCTGAACGGCCCCGGTCAGCGACTTTCCGCCAGCGGGAACATAGGAACGGCTGGCGGCGAAGGCTGCGGTGAAACCGCCGAGCAGCAACACGACGACAGCGAGCCGCGCCGCCGACAGGGAAATCGCGCTGTTCTCCGTCCGGCGCAGCGCCGCGAACTGAACAGACAACGGCTCCGCCACCACCAGCGGAAGCAGGAACGCGAAGACCTCGATATTGCGATTGTGCGCCAGCGCCATTTGCGTCAGGCCGAGCACCAGCAGTATTCGTGGCGGCGTGAGGCGAACGCCGCGAAAGAGCGCAAGGCCGAACAGGCCGAGCAGGCAAACCTCAAGCGCACTGACGTGAGAAAAATCCGCCGGCCGCCATTCGACGATCAGCGACAACGCCTTTCCGAGCCCGAGAATATTCCGCGCCGCCAGCAGCGAACCCCAGCCATAGGGCGTGACGCAGCTCGCGACGAGCGCCGCTACCCCGAACAGCGCCCAGCCAAGCGCCACGCGCTTGCGCTGCGCAGCCTCCGCATTCCACAAGGCATCGAGCGCAAAGGCGCCGATCAGCGCCAGGCCGAACACGAAGCCGCCATGAAGGTTGGCCCACGCGATCATCAGCGGCAACAGCCACGGCGACGGCGCCTTGCCGCGCCCGCTGGCCGAGACCAGTCCGCTCGCCCATGCAATCATCACCGGCATCGCCAGCACGTGCGGGCGCGCCAGAAGGTGCGGTGCCGCCAGAGCGAAAACCGCGCAGATCACCACGCCAACCTGTAGCGGCGGCAGGAAACGGCAGAGAACGTGCGTAAGCAGCGCAAGAGCCGCGGCCGCCGCAAGGGCCGACAGAACCACGACGCCGGTCCAGCCGCCGACATCGAATGCCTGCGCGAACAATACCTGCGCCAGCCACGACGTCGATATCCACGGTTCTCCCGCGCGCGTGAAGGAATAGATGTCGGTGAAAGGCACCGCGTGGTGCGCCGCGATCCATTGCCCG
Source organism: Bradyrhizobiaceae bacterium (assembly GCA_044508545.1). GTDB lineage: Bacteria > Pseudomonadota > Alphaproteobacteria > Rhizobiales > Xanthobacteraceae > Nitrobacter. The sequence goes on from JBIQHO010000001.1 coordinate 16,763, forward strand.
ACCTTGATCTGCCAGAGCGTGTCGGCGTCCCTGAGCAGGCCGTCGCCGCGGATCAGCAGCAGCAGATAGATGCCCGCTCCGACCAACAGCCAGGCTGGAGCGACGGCAGTGCGGCTACGCGTCTCGGCCCGCCCTGTGTACGCGATGCTCATCCGAAACATCCGATCGATGAAACCTGCGGCGCGACCGCCGGCGTTCGATTATTCGCGGCAAAGCATAATTTCGGGTAAAATGCCGGAACCGCATGGGAGACCACGCGTTCCCGCGTTGACACTTTCGCCTATCCGCCTAAATTAAAGCTGTTCCGAGGGGTGCTCCGTCAGGGAGCTGAGATACCGCACCGATCGCGATGGAGGCGACAGCGCGGTGACCCTTTGAACCTGATCCGGGTCATGCCGGCGAAGGGACAGGGATGTTTCAGAATACGCGAAAGATGCGTGGGGATTCCCCCGTCGCGGTGATCGGTGCGGGCATTGCCGGCGCATGGCAGGCATTGCTGTTCGCCAAGGCAGGACGCGCCGTCACGCTTCACGAACGCGGCAACGACGCCATGACGCAGGCCACCAGCCACTGGGCGGGCGGCATGCTGGCGCCGTGGTGCGAATCCGAGGCGTCCGAACCCCTGATCACCCGTCTCGGCCTGCGCTCGCTGGCGCTGTGGCGCGAGCATGTTCCGAATACCCCCTTCAACGGATCCCTGGTGGTGGCGCATCCGCGCGACCGCTCCGACTTCGAGCGTTTCGCGCGCATCACGTCCGGACACCGGCGCATTCAGGCGGATGACGTGAGCAGCCTCGAGCCGTCGCTGGACGGGCGGTTTCACGAAGCACTGTTCTTTCCGGACGAAGGCCATGTCGAGCCGCGCCGCGTATTGCCTGAACTGCACACGCGCATCCGCGCCGCCGGCGGCCGGATCGAATTCGGCAGCGCGATTGAACCCGCCGACATCGAGGGACTCGTAAGCGAAGGTCTTGCGATCGATTGCCGCGGCCTCGCTGCCCGCGATGCGTTGCCGGATCTGCGCGGCGTCAAGGGCGAGATGGTGATCGTCGAAACCGGCGAGATCGCGCTGTCGCGCCCGGTGCGGCTCCTTCATCCGCGCTGGCCGCTCTACATCATTCCGCGCGAGGGCAACCGCTTCATGATCGGCGCCACCTCGATCGAGCGCGAGGACGACGGCGTCAGCGTGCGTTCCGCACTGGAACTGCTCAGTGCGGCTTACGCCGTGCATCCAGCTTTCGGCGAGGCGCGGATCGTGGAGATCGGCTCAGGTCTGCGCCCTGCGTTTCCCGACAACCTGCCGCGCATCGCGATCGACAAGGACCGTATCGCCGTCAACGGGCTTTACCGTCATGGCTTTCTGCTGGCGCCGGCGCTTGCTGAACTGACGCTCGGCTACGTCGCGCGCGGCGAGATCGACAACGAGGTGATGCAATGCGGGTAACGTCATGCAGGTGACCGTCAATGGCGAACGGCGCGAGATCGCGGCGCAGACAGTCGATGCGCTGCTGAACGAACTTGCCTACGAGGGCACGCATGTCGCGATCGCCGTCAACTTCGAGGTGCTGCCGAAAAGCCGATGGGAGGACGCGATTCTGAAAAGCGGCGACGAGATCGAGATCATCACACCGCGGCAGGGAGGGTGAGCGATGAGTCTCCTTATCGCAAACGAGTATGCCCGCTCCCCTACCCTCCCCCGCAAGCGGGAGAGGGAGCGTGCTTCGTTCCTTCTTCACCTCTCCCGCTTGCGGAGGAGGTCGACGCGCTCGGCAACGCACTTGCGCGCCGGAGCGCGGCAGGTGGGGGCGGCGACCTTTCGTGATGAAAGGGCATTTACAGAATGCTGAATTTCTACGACAAAACTTTCAACTCCCGCCTGCTGATCGGCACCGCGCTGTATCCGTCGCCGAAGATCATGCAGGACGCGATCCGCGCTGCCGGCAGCCAGATCGTCACGGTCTCGCTGCGGCGGGAGACTGCGGGCGGCAAGACCGGCGACGCATTCTGGTCGCTGATCCGCGAACTCGATGTCCTGGTGCTGCCGAACACCGCCGGCTGCCGCAGCGTGCGCGAAGCCGTCACCACGGCGAAACTCGCGCGCGAGTTGTTCGGCACGTCGTGGATCAAGCTCGAGGTGATCGCCGACAACGACACGCTGCAACCCGACGTCGTCGGCCTGGTCGAAGCCGCGTCGATCCTGATCAAGGATGGTTTCGAGGTGTTTCCCTACTGCACCGAGGACCTCAGCGTCGCGGTGCGGCTGGTCGAGGCCGGCTGCAAGGTGGTGATGCCGTGGGCCGCGCCGATCGGCAGCGCGAAAGGCATCACCAATCGCGACGCCTTGCGGCTGCTGCGCGAGCGGCTGCCCGATATCACGCTCGTCGTCGATGCCGGGATCGGCGCTCCCAGCCACGCGGCGCAGGCGCTCGAACTCGGCTACGATGCGGTGCTCCTGAACACCGCCGTGGCCAAGGCCGTCGATCCGGTGGCGATGGCCGGCGCGTTCAGGCTCGCGGTCGAAGCCGGCCGCGGCGCATATGAGGCGGGCCTGATGGAGGCCCGCGACTTCGCCTCCCCGTCAACCCCCGTGGTAGGGACACCGTTCTGGCATGCCGTATCCTGATCGGTTCTATCCTGTCGTCGATACGCTGGACTGGGTGCGCCGCCTCACCAAGCTCGGCGTCGGCACGGTGCAACTGCGCGCGAAAGACCTCGACGACGGCGTGGCGCTGCAGCTCGTCAGCGACGCGCTGGAGATCGTCAGGGGCACGCCGACGCGGCTCGTGGTCAACGACTACTGGCGCGCGGCGATCGTCGCCGGCGCGAAGCATGTCCATCTCGGCCAGGAGGATCTGGCCGAGGCGGACGTCGGCGAAATTCGTAAAGCCGGGCTGACGCTCGGCCTTTCCACCCACGACGATACTGAGCTCGAAACCGCGCTGGCGGCCGAACCGGACTATGTCGCGCTCGGCCCGATTTTCCCGACCACGCTGAAATCGATGCGCTTCGCGCCGCAGGGCATTGCGAAAATCGCCGAATGGAAGAAGCGCGTCGGCAACATCCCGCTGGTTGCCATCGGCGGCATCAAGCTCGAACAGGCGCAAGCGATTTATGCCGCCGGCGCGGATTCCATCGCCGTGGTCAGCGACGTAACGCAGAACCCGGACCCCGACGCACGGGTGAAAGCGTGGCTCGAACAGGTGACTGAAGCCGCATGAGGTGCCGTCATGCAGACATCGATCTTCATCGCGCGACTGATCGGCCCGGTCATGATAACGGCCGGTCTTGCCGTGCTGCTCAACCGACGGGGCTTCCATGCGATGGCCGAGGAGTTTTTGGCCAGCCGCGCCCTGATGTTCCTCGGCGGGCTGATGGTGATGCTCGGCGGCCTCGCCATCGTGCTGACCCACAACGTCTGGACATCGGACTGGCGCGTGATCGTGACGCTGTTCGGCTGGCTGCTGGTTGTCGCCGGCGCGATCCGCATCATCGAGCCGCCATTCCTTTATGCCGGCGCACGCGCGTTCCTGCGCCACCCCGCCATGGCGATGATCGCCGGGCTGATCTGGCTCGCGATCGGCGTCGTCTTCAGCCTTCTCGGCTATTTGCATTGAGTTCGTCTCGAACCGGAGAAACGCCATGAACATCCGCTCCAATCCGGACACCACCCGTCCCGCCGTCACCACCGGCTCCCTGCCCGCTTCGCGCAAGATTTTCTCGGTGCCCGAGGCTGCGCCGGACCTACGCGTGCCGCTGCGGGAGATCATTCTCTCCGAAGGAGCGGGCGAGCCGAACCTGCCGGTCTACGACACGTCGGGCCCCTATACCGACCCGAGCGTCGTCATCGACGTCAACGCCGGCCTGCCGCGCACGCGCCTCGCCTGGGTGAAGGAACGCGGCGGCGTCGAGGAATACAAAGGCCGCGAGATCAGGCCGGAAGACAATGGCAATGTCGGCGCGACGCACGCCGCCGCCGCCTTCAAGGCGCATCACAAACCGCTGCGCGGCGTCGGCGATGCGCCGGTCACACAGCTTGAGTTTGCCCGCGCAGGCATCATCACCAAGGAGATGATCTACGTCGCCGAGCGCGAGAACCTCGGCCGAAAACAGCAACTCGAACGCGCCGAAGCCGCGCTGGCCGACGGCGAATCCTTCGGCGCATCGGTGCCGGCCTTCATCACGCCGGAATTCGTGCGCGAGGAGATCGCGCGCGGCCGCGCCATCATCCCCTGCAACATCAACCACGCCGAACTGGAGCCGATGATCATCGGCCGCAATTTCCTGGTGAAGATCAACGCCAATATCGGCAACTCCGCCGTGACGTCCTCGGTTGAAGAGGAAGTCGACAAGATGGTGTGGGCGATCCGCTGGGGCGCCGACACCGTGATGGACCTCTCGACGGGACGCAACATCCACACCACCCGCGAATGGATTTTGCGCAACTCCCCCGTGCCGATCGGAACCGTGCCGATCTATCAGGCGCTGGAAAAGTGCGACGGCGATCCGGTCAAGCTGACCTGGGAACTTTACCGCGACACGCTGGTGGAGCAATGCGAACAGGGCGTCGATTACTTCACCATCCACGCCGGCGTGCGGCTGCCCTTCATCCATCTCACCGCGAACCGCGTCACCGGCATCGTCTCGCGCGGCGGCTCGATCATGGCGAAGTGGTGCCTCGCCCATCACAAGGAGAGCTTCCTCTACACGCACTTCGAAGAGATCTGCGACCTGATGCGCAAATACGACGTGTCGTTCTCATTGGGCGACGGCCTGCGTCCCGGCTCGATCGCCGACGCCAACGACCGCGCGCAGTTCGCCGAACTTGAAACGCTCGGAGAACTGACGCAGATCGCGTGGAAGAAGGGTTGCCAGGTCATGATCGAAGGCCCCGGCCACGTGCCGATGCACAAGATCAAGATCAACATGGACAAGCAGTTGAAAGAATGCGGCGAAGCGCCGTTCTATACGCTGGGTCCGCTGACCACCGACATCGCGCCGGGTTACGACCACATCACGTCAGGCATCGGCGCCGCCATGATCGGCTGGTTCGGCTGCGCGATGCTGTGCTACGTGACGCCGAAGGAGCACCTGGGACTGCCGAACCGCGACGACGTCAAGACCGGCGTGATTACGTACAAGATCGCGGCGCACGCCGCCGACCTCGCCAAGGGCCACCCGGCGGCGCAACTGCGCGATGACGCGCTATCGCGCGCGCGGTTCGACTTCCGCTGGCAGGACCAGTTCAACCTCGGTCTCGATCCCGAGACGGCGGTCGCCTTTCACGACGAGACGCTGCCGAAGGAGGCGCACAAGGTCGCGCATTTCTGCTCGATGTGCGGGCCGAAGTTCTGCTCGATGAAGATCACGCAGGACGTGCGCGACTACGCGGCGACGCTGGGCGACAACGAGAAGGCGGCGCTCTATCCGGAGACTGCACAAAAGGCGAATGACGCCCCAGGCGTCACCGAGTCGTCTTATCGCGAACAGGGCATGGAAGAGATGAGCGCGAAATTCAAAGCGATGGGCTCAAACGTGTATCTCGATGCGGAGAAGGTGAAGGAGAGCAACAAGGTGTTGTGATGATCCCTTCGGATAAGCTTCCAGACTTACTGCAAGAAAATTTGAAAGCTATTTTTGTCGGAACCGCTGCAAGTACTGTCTCCGCGGCTGCGGGGCATTATTACGCGCATCCGGGCAACAGATTCTGGAACACGTTATATGAGGTGGGCATCACCCCTCGCCAGTTCAAACCGAATGAGTATCAGCAACTGCGTCAACTCGGAATCGGTTTAACCGACCTGTGCAAGATTGATGCTGGCTCCGATCATCAACTCGCAAGCGAACAATTTGATGTAGATTCCTTTCGTCAAAAAATCAGACGGCATCGTCCAAAAAGCATTGCATTCACCAGCAAGAAAGCTGCCAGCGTGTTTCTTGGATGCCGCACCCATCAAATTTCGCTCGGTCGCCAACCTGCCTCCGCAACAGGCCTTCCTGAAATTTTTGTTTTAACCTCGACTTCTGGAGCCGCATCAAGCCATTGGAGCGCGGCACCTTGGCATGAGCTTGCCCATTGGATTAAGATGTAAGTCTCCATGATCCCCAAATCCCGCCTCGATGCGCTGACCGACGGCGTGTTCAGCGTCGCGATGACGCTGCTGGTGATCGACCTGCGGCTGCCGGAGACATTTCACCCGCAGAGCGCCGCGGACCTGCTGCATCGTATCGTCGAGCTCGGCAGCCAACTGCTCGTCTATGTCATCAGCTTCTATGTGCTGGCGCTGCGCTGGACCGGCATGGTGAAGCTGGCGCCGCGCGGCGAGGAGGTCAGCGAGGCCTACACCAAATGGGCGATGCTGCATCTTCTGCTCATCACGCTGGTGCCGTTCACGACGATGTTGATTGGCCGTTACCCGACGCTGGCGCCTGCCGTGTGGTTCTATGCGGCGAACACCGTAGCCTTCGCGCTTGTGGCGGCACGCATGATCACGTTGTGCGAACACCACACCTCGGAAACGCGCAAGGTCGAGGACCGAATCGGCTTGAGCATGCTGATCGCATCTGCCGTCGCCGCTGTTCTCATTAGCCTCCTCGAGCCGAAATGGGCGCTGCTCGGCTTCGTGCTAAATTCGTTGGATACGCCCCTTCGGAGGCTCGTCAATCGGCGCGCCAAGCCCGGACGCGGATAAGCGATATCCGGGACCAAGGTTGACAATCCGCATGTCGCTTCGCTCATGCGGGCCACTCGCCCCAGAAAGGGTAACACTGACGGAGGGGTTCCCGGCGCTTGCAACAAGCGCGAACCTTTTGCAATCTGCCGCAACAAAATGCGGGGATCGTCAGCATCGCGAGGAAGAAGAACCATGACGCCGTTTCGGGCGATTGCCCCGTTGTCCGCCATAGCCTTCGGCCTTTCCCTCACCTCCGCCGCTGCGCAAGACAAGACGTCCTTCTCGCCGCCGCCCTCGCAACTCATCGAAAAGCTCAACGCCTATGTCGGCTGCATCAACCGCCTGTCGGAGCGGTCGCATGAGTCACGCAACCGCTATTTCTCCTGGGCGAAGAAGACCGGACCGACCGGCAAGGAGCGCATCATCTACGGCACCTACACCATCTACGACACGTCGGATTGCAGAAAGAACGTCGAGAAGACCAATCCGCTGGAGCCGCGCGACGCCGACCTCGAGGCCGCTGCTTCCGCCTACGCCGAAGCTGTCGGCACACTCGAGCCGCTTCTGAAGGAGGCCGACGAGTATTACGAGCAGGAGAACTACAAGGACGACAAGATGGCCAAGGGCAAGGCGCTGCATCCGCGCCTGGTCGCGGCGTGGGATGCATTCGCGAGCGCCGACAAGAAGCTGCGCACGGGGGTCGAGACCATCAAGGACAGGCAGGCGGCGGAACAACTCGCCGCGATCGAGGCGAAGGAAGGCCGCAAGGTGCGCTATCATGTCGAGGCGCTGATGATCCACGCCAAACGCTTGCTGCGCGCCGAGGACGCCGACAAGCCGGACATCGCGGCGATCACGGCGGCGCTGGGCGAATATGAGGCCGCGGTGAAGGCGGCCGAAGAGGCCTCGGGCAAGAACGGCGACGCGAAACTCGGCTCGTTCTTCCTGAACAACGCCAAGTCATATCTCACTGCGGCGAAGCAACTGATGCGTCGCATCCGCGACAAGGTGCCCTACAGCCAGGGCGACCGCATGATGCTCGGTGGCGGCGGCGGCTGGATGGTCGAAGGCTCGCCGCCGCGGCTGCTCCGCGACTACAACCAGTTGATCGAAAGCTACAACCGCGGCGTCACCATCTGAGCCGGCCGCGAACGTTCCGCGCCGGGGCGTCATCTGTGTGTTGACGCGCGCCCGCGTCGCTATCGCATCGTGATCGCAAGGCCGGAGAGATCGGCGTTGGCCATGAGGCCGAACTGGCGGCCGGACAGTTCCAGCACCGCGCCCTTCTGGTTGCTCAGCACGATGGCGCGGGCGCCGCCGCCGATGGCAAGGCCAGCGCCGGCTGCTCCATAAACGCCGGCGACATCCGAAGGACGATTGATGCGGCTGACACGTCCGTGCAGCACGGTCTTCGATCCTCCGAACACCAGGCCATAATCCAGGCCGCCGATCGAGAGCGGATAGCGCCGGCCGTGAAAGGTGAGCGTGCCGCCGCCGCCGGACGCACCGATGATCCAGCCGCCTTTATAGATCGTCAGCGTCACCGTGCCGCTGTCGGCGCGGGCTGTGGAGCACAGGCCAAGGCAGACGGCCAGCGCGATCAAAACAGCGCGAAGCCGGGATGTTGACGGCATGGGAGCGTTCTCCGGAGTTCGAAGGAAGGACATGATTCGGACGGCTCGCAAGCGTAAGGACCGTTCGCAGCAATCGCAATCCGCCCAGGCGTTGCGATCCATCTGGCCAACGAAACGATTCGCCCTCGCATGACGCAATCGAGGCTTGCGATAACCGGAAACACAATTCGCGTTAAATTCCGTTTCGCATAACACATTCTACTGTTACGCGCATTTTCTCTGCGAAACTGCGCACTTTTCCCTGGTTTTGCAGCTTACTCGGGGATCACATCAATTGTTAAGAATCTGGTAACCAGATCATTAGCCATATGGCCGGGGGACGGGGGTCTCAATCCAGTCGGCTTCCTTGGGAAGCAGCTTCGGAGGGACTGATGACCCAGGATTTGCAAACCGGAGCGCAACGCCCGCAGCAGGATCAGGCTAAGCTCACGCCGGATGCGGTGATTCCGCTGTTGGTCGGCGCCACGGTCACCGAAGTCGAACGGGAGCTTGTGTTGCAGACGCTGGCGCGTTGCGACGGCAACCGCACGCGCGCCGCAAGGGTGCTCGGCGTATCGGTGCGCACGCTGCGCAACAAGATCCGGCAGTATGAAGCCATGGGGCTGGACGTGCCCGATCACGGCTGACATTGGCGGGCGGCCCGATGTTGTCGAGAGCCTACCGGCGGCGTTCGCGCGCCCTCGCAGCTTCCACCTCGCGGTTGCGCGCAGGCGCCTGGGTGTGCAACGACGCCAGCAGATGATGCGCGGCATGTGCGACGTCATGGACGGCGCGGTCAAACGCCGCCTTATTCGCCGCGGACGGCTTGTTGAAACCTGAGACTTTGCGCACGAACTGCAGGGCCGAGGCATGAATCTCCTCGTCCGTCGCCGGCGGTTCGAAATTGAACAGCGTTCTGATGTTGCGGCACATGAGGCTCGCCTCCGGCTCAGCCAATCGCGAAGCCGGATCATACCTCGTCATGGCCGGTGCCGCCATCGCGCATCCACGTCGTCAGGATTCACGATGTCAATCGCTTGCCGCCGCCGCCATGCCCTCCTATGAACAGCATCATGACATCGACGCCCCCCAAGGCCGAACGGCGGCCGCATCCCTCCACCCATCACGGCATCACCCTGACCGACGACTACGCCTGGCTGAAGGACGCGAACTGGCAGCAGGTGCTGCGCGAGCCGTCCTTGCTGGCGCCGGATATCCGCGCTCATCTGGAGGCCGAGAACGCCTACTCGAATGCCTTGCTTGCGCAAACCGAGCCGCTGCAAAAGCAACTCGTCGCCGAAATGCGCGGCCGCATCAAGGAGGACGATTCCACCGTCCCCTCGCCCGATGGACCCTTCGCCTATTTCGCGAAATACCGCGAGGGCGGCCAGCACCGCATGATCGGGCGGCAGCCGCGCGACGGCGGCGACGCCCGCTTCCTCCTCGATGGCGATGCGCTTGCCGAGGGCAAGAAATTCTTCAAGCTCGGTGATGTCAGGCATTCCCCCGACCATCGCCTTGAAGCGTGGAGCGCCGACGACCGCGGCTCGGAATATTTCACGATCCGGATCAGCGACTGGGATGGCGGCGCCGATCTCGCCGACGTGATCGAGGAGAGCGACGGCGGCGTAGTATGGACCGCAGATTCACACGCGTTCTACTACGTCAAGCTCGACGACAACCATCGCCCGATGCAGGTCTACCGCCACCAGCTCGGTACGCCGCAATCCGACGATGTGCTGGTTTACGAAGAACAGGACGCGGGCTGGTTTACGCATATCCATGAAAGCGCGAGCGGCCGCTTCTGCGTCATCGCCGGCGGCGATCATGAAACTTCCGAGCAGCGGCTGATCGATCTCTCAAGGCCCGATGAACCGCCGCGCCTGATCGCGGCGCGCGAGGGCGGTGTACAGTATTCCGTCGCCGACCGCGGCGACGAGCTTTTCATCCTCACCAACGCCGACGGCGCCATCGACTTCAAGATCGTGACCGCGCCGCTAGCCGCGCCCGAACGCGCCAACTGGCGCGACCTGATCGCGTATCGTCCCGGCACCTACGTGCTCGATTTTGAGCTTTATTCCGGCCACCTGGCGCGGCTCGAACGCGCCAACGCGCTGCCGTCGATCGTGATCCGCGACCTTGCGACCAGCGAGGAACACGCGATCGCCTTCGACGAGGCCGCCTATTCGCTCGACACCCACGGCGGCTACGAATTCGACACCACCACCCTGCGCTTCAGCTACTCGTCGATGACGACGCCATCTGAGGTGTTCGACTACGACATGGCGAGCCGCGCGCGCACGTTGCGCAAGCGCCAGGAGATTCCGTCAGGACACGATCCTGCAAATTACGTCACCACCCGCATCATGGCGAAGGCGAACGACGGGGCCGAGGTACCGGTGTCGATCCTGCATCGCAAGGATTTCGCGCGCAACGGCCGCGCGCCGCTGCTGCTCTATGGCTACGGCTCCTACGGTCTCGCGATGCCGGCGTCGTTCTCGGCCAACCGATTGTCGCTGGTCGATCGCGGCTTCGTTTATGCCATCGCGCATATCCGCGGCGGCACGGACAAGGGCTGGGGCTGGTATCTCGACGGCAAGCGCGAGAAGAAGATCAACAGCTTTGACGATTTCGCCGCTTGCGGCCGCGCGCTGATCGCGGCGAATTATACGTCGGCGAAGAACATCGTCGGCCACGGCGGCAGCGCCGGCGGCATGCTGATGGGCGCGGTCGCCAACCGCGCCGGCGAATTGTTCGCCGGCATCGTCGCGGAGGTGCCGTTCGTCGACGTGCTCAACACCATGCTTGACGACACGCTGCCGCTCACGCCGCCCGAATGGCCGGAGTGGGGCAATCCGATCGCGAGCGAGCAGGATTTCCGCACCATCCTGTCCTACTCGCCTTACGAAAACGTCGCGGCGAAAGACTATCCCGCGATCCTCGCCATGGGCGGGCTGACCGATCCCCGCGTCACCTATTGGGAGCCGGCGAAATGGATCGCGCGGCTGCGCGCCACCATGAAATCAGGCGGCCCCGTTCTGCTGCGGACCAACATGGGCGCGGGACACGGCGGCGCCTCCGGCCGCTTCGACCGCCTCGACGAAGTCGCGCTCGCCTATGCCTTCGCGCTGTGGGCGGTAAAATCTGACATGAAAGCGCGACATCAGTTTGACGCGAATTGATACACGTCGGCGGCCTGATACATTCCTGACAACATCAGGATCGTGAGAGGATCACCACGTGGCAGTTCAAACGCGCGGCAAGCAGGGACCGCAGGGGATTCCCGGCATCCAAGGACCGCCGGGACGCCCCGGCGCGCAAGGCAAACCGGGAGCGCGTGGCGCGCCTGGAAAACCTGGTCCGGCCGGAAAAACAGGATCGCGGGGCAAGGCCGGTCCTGACGGCAAGCCTGGGGCGGACGGCAAAGCGGGACGCGACGGCAGGCCGGGTGCGGATGGCAAGCCGGGCGTGGATGGCAAAACAGGACCGCAGGGGCCCCGCGGCGAACAGGGACCGCCCGGACAACTGCCGTCGATTGAGGAGGTGCTGCCCTGGATCGAACGGATTGTCGAAGCCTGGAGCGAGTATCAGCGGCGGCAAACCATTGAGGCCGAGCATCGGCTGCTCGCCGAGCAGCAGCGCATCGAGGCCGAGCGTGCGCTCGCCGAGACCTTGCAGGATAACGACACAGACGATGGAGGACGGAAAAAGAAGAAGAAAGACAAACGCCATCGGCGTAAGGACACCGATGGCGAATAACAGTCTGGGCAATTCCGGCAAAAGTGCGCGGCGGGTTTTTCCGCCGCCATGGGCGATTCAGCGAACGTCTCAGTCGTGATCCATTTCGCCGATGTGCTTCTGCGAGTAGAGTTCGACACCGATCTTCTTGATGAGGTCGATCTGGGTTTCGAGGAAGTCGATATGGCTCTCCTCGTCCTTCATCAGGCTTTCGAAGATGTCGCGGGTGACATAGTCCTTCACGGCGTGGCAGTGGGTCGCCGCCTCCTCGTAGAGCGCGCGCGCCGAATATTCCGCCTTGAGATCGCAATCCATCACCTCGCCGACATTCTGGCCGATGTGCAGGGGATCGAGCACCTGCATGTTCGGGAAGCCGTCAAGGAAGATGATGCGGTCGATCAGCTTGTCGGCGTGCTCCATCTCCTCGATGGATTCCGCGCGCCATTTCTTGGCAAGATCCTTGATACCCCAGTTGTCCAGCAAGCGGTAATGCAACCAGTACTGGTTGACCGCGGTCAGTTCGTGGCGGAGCGCCTTGTTCAGGTATTCAATAACTTTCGGTTCGCCCTTCATGGAGCAACTCCTGTTCTATGTGCTTGACGCTGGCAGGCGGCCGTCGCACCCGCCAATCCAATTTAGAATACTTCTAAACCGAATTTCGCAGCGCGGCAACCCCTGGATGAGGGACAGCTATCCGCAGGCAAAGCGAGGTGCATAGGCCCCAGCGAACTGACGGGACGTTCCGGGGGTAATTCTCAGAGGGTAATTTCGTTCTGACTCTGCTCGACTTCTGTGTGCATCGCGGAATGGGGACACCCTTCGCAACATTTCCGGGCGCAGGCGCCGAGCGCTTCCTTGATGATGGTTCTGATGGTTCGGGCACATCGACCGCATTCAGCACTGCATCCGAGGCATCCGTAGACCTGCTTGGGCGAGCGGCGCAGGTCGTCGGGCGCGGTGACGGCGGAGCGAACGTCGTGATCGGTCAACACGTTACAGGAACAAACGATCATAAACGGAACCCAATGGCGACACGAGGAACCGCGCCGATATTGTTGGACCGTGTCCGGAAACGCAAAGGGAAAACGGGCTATTTGAAGCTATTCCAAACTACCTGAAATCCGCGCGAGGCCGACCCTGCGGACGCCGGCCATCTGCCCGCTCGGCGTTGTCGTAACGTACTGAAATCCATTGTATAAACCTTAACGGGAACAATCCCGATCGTGGCAGGATTGAGCCATCGCGTTCATTGATCGTTCAAAGCGGGTGTGGAAATCTCTCGGCCGGCGGTTCACCCCGTCGCTGTCGATGGGCGCAAGAGGAAGACGCAAGAGAAAAGGTGAAGCCATGAAGAAACAAATGATGGCATTGGCGGCGGTTGCCACGCTGGTCACAGCGTTGGCTGCGCCGCAAGCCGCCGAAGCTGGCGGCGGCCGGGTCGCGGCTGGCGTTATCGGCGGTCTGGCGGCCGGCGCCATTATCGGCGGCGCGCTGGCGGGCCCGGGCTATTATTACGGACCCGGCTATTACGGCCCGCGATACTATGGACCAGGCTACGGCTATTACGGTCCGGGTTATGTCGCGGCGCCCGGCTGCTACTGGCAGCGCCAGCGCTTCTGGGACGGCTTCGGCTGGCGGGTGCGGCGCGTCCGGGTATGCGGCTGATCCGGCGGCGGCCATAGCGAATCGGTTTTCCGGATTGTACTGTCAGTGCTCTCTGGACCGCTGGGCGGATGGCCTGAAAAAGCCGTTTTTTCAGCCAACTGACTTGCGAACGCCTGCGTCGGGTCGATGTCGGGCGCTTCCGGTCGAGACAGCCGGCTTCAGCGACCGCATCGCGCGTAGTGGACTCACAAACCGGCGCCCGTGGCGCATCCCTTCAGGAGAGATCCCAAGATGAAAAAGACAGTTTTCGCCCTCCTCGCAGCCGCGACGCTGGCGTTTGGATCGATGGCGACGGCTCCGCAGGCGCATGCGGGCGGCGGCGATGTCGCCGCCGGTATCGCCGGAGGTTTGATCGGCGGCGCCCTCATCGGCGGCGCGATTGCCAACAGCCGTCCGGCCTATGCCGCGCCGGCTCCGGTCTATGTTGAAGAGCCTCCCTGTCACATGGAGCGCGAGAGGTTCTGGGATGGATACGGCTGGCGTTTCCGCCGCATCCGGGTTTGCGACTGATCCGGACTTTCTGACGATTCGATTTGAAGACCCGGTCTCACGGCCGGGTTTTTCGTTTGTCGATGACGTCCGGCGCCTGGTGTCTGGCGCGGTTCATCACGCGAACCGAAACCATCCTCGCGTCAGGCTTGAGGACATGCTTCGTTTGAAAACGCCATGGATCAGCGCGCGTCATTCATCGCGCGCAGCACCGCGCCGCTGGGCCAGCAATCCACTTTAAGGCCGGCCGACTTCTGGTAAGCGCCGAGGGCCGCGCGCGTCAGCATCCCGGCCTTGCCGTCGATCTTGTCCTTGTACAGGCCGATCCGCGTCAGATGGCGTTGCATCGCCTCGACATCGCGGCTGCGCAACTGCGTCGATGCCGACCACTGCGTCGCGAACGGCAGCGGACTGGTCATGCGGTCGGCGAGATGACCGACGAACAGCACATAGAGATCGGAGAAATTATATTCCTTGATCACGAAGTAGTTCTTCGTGGTCAGGAACGAGGGGCCGTAGATTCCTTCGGGTTGCAGCAGCGATGCGCCCTGCGCGCGCTCCGCCGCGGTCAGTTGTTGTCCGCGCACCGGCGAGAACCCCTCGCGCAGCCATTCGCCGATCGGCCTGGTCACCTCCGGCACGCCTGCCGTGCAATCCACGTTCGCCGGGGCACGCACCTCGTAGGCCCAGCGCACGCCCGGCTGCCAGCCCTTGTTGACCAGTTGCTGCGCGGCCGAGGCGAGCGCATCGGGCACCGAGGTCCAGATATCAACGCGGCCGTCGCCGTCGAAATCGACGCCGTGTTTGGCCAGCTCGGACGGCAGGAACTGGGTGAGGCCGGTGGCGCCACCCCACGATGCGCGGAAGTTCTTGCGCGAGACGTCGCCGTGCTGCAACAGCAAAAGTCCGTCGATGAACTCGGTGCGGTACTGGTCCTTGCGGCGGCCGACATAAGCCTGCGTCGCCAGCACGCGCACCGCGTCGTAAGGCAGCGCGTAGCGGCCGTAATCGGTTTCGCGGCCCCAGATCGCAAGGATGATCGGCGCGGGCACGCCGAACCGCTTTTCGATCGCATCGAGCGTTGCCCCGTATTTCCGCATCAGCCGCTGCCCCTCGGTCGCCAGCCGCGCGATGCTGCTCTCCTTGAGGTAGTCCGCCGGCACCTGAACAAATTCCGCCTGCGACGGCGCGCCGGTCGCGGGCCGTCCGGGCAGGATCAGATCGGGCAGCTTGTAATCGGGTTCAAGCCCCGCGGTGACGGCATCAAAAGTCGCGCGCGAGACGCCCGCCCGCTGCGCCTCGGGCCACAGCGAGGCGATGAACTGCGTGAAGCCGGCGTCGGCCGCTTGCGCCGGCGGCGTTCCGACACCGAGAGCGAGCGCGACCATGATCGCGATCGCAAGCCGCCGCAGGAAATTCCGGCGGGCGGCCGCCACCCTCAATGCTCCGCCTGGCCGTGCGTTCCGTTCGGCCCGTTCGAGATGCGATCGGCGAACGCGATGCCGACCGCCGATATGATGAATACGAGATGGATGATGGTCTGCCACATCACGCCGCTTTCGGTGTAATTGGTGGGGCGCGCCGCGCTGCCGAGGTTTCCCGCCTCGATGAAGGTCCGCAGCAAATGAATCGACGAGATGCCGATGATCGCCATCGCCAGCTTGATCTTGAGAACGCTGGCGTTGACATGGCTGAGCCATTCCGGCTCGTCGGGATGGCCCTCGAGGTTGAGCCGCGACACGAATGTCTCGTAGCCGCCGACAATGACCATCACCAGAAGATTCGAGATCATCACCACGTCGATGAGGCTCAGCACCACCAGCATGATCTGCTGCTCGGTGAAATCGAAGGAGTGCTCGATAAGATGCCACAACTCCTTCAGGAACAGGACGACATAGACGCCCTGGGCGATGATGAGGCCGATATAAAGCGGCAATTGCAGCCAGCGCGAGGAAAAGATCAGCATCGGCAGCGGGCGCAACGCGGCCGTCTTCACAGGGGGCGGAGTTTCAGGCGTCGGGGACATCACGCGGTCTCGTTGTGGGGGAGAAGCCTTCTATTCCATTCGCCATGACGGAATCGAGAGGGGGCGCCGCGGCAAAATGCAGCGCAGCGCGTTCGCTTCGGAATCCTGCCATCGCGGGGATCCGCGGCCTCACTTGATCGCGACCAGGAAGAAACGCGGAAAGCGCAGCAGCACCTTGCCGTCCGCCTGCAACGGATAGGCGGCGGCGATACGCGCGGTGTATTCGCGCAGGAACTCTTTTCTCTCGGCGGGCTCGAGCGGATCGAGGAAGGGCCGCAGTCCGGTGCCCTTCACCCATTCGACGATCGCCGCGGCCTCCGCAAGAACATGATTATAAATGGTATGCCAGATATCGATGCGTCGACACAGCGGCCGCAGCGCGTCGTAATAGCCGCCCGGCCGCAGCAGCCTGTCTTTCGCCCGCGCGGCGTTCGCAAGTGTTTCCCGCCACGGTCCCGAATGAGCCACCTCGCGCATCATCACATGGCTGGGTTCGTCGAGATTGTCCGGCATCTGCACCGCCAGCGCGCCGCCTGACGGCAATGCGTCGAGCAAGCGCTGCAACTGGCGCAGATGATCCGGCACCCACTGGAAGATCGCATTGGCGAACAGCAGCTCGGTGTTCGCCGGCGGGACCCAGTGCGCGACATTGGCTTCGATGAATGTCTGTTCCGGCAGCCGCTCGCGCGCCCGCCGCAACATATCGGCGGATGTATCGATGCCGATGATCTCGGCTCCCGGCCAGCGCTCGACCAGCAGTTCGGTGGAGTTGCCCGGGCCGCAGCCGATGTCGACGATTTTGCTCGGCGCGCTCAGTGGAACCTGCGCCAGCAGATCGCGCGACGGCCGCGTCCGTTCGTCCTCGAACTTCAGATATTGCTCGGCACTCCAGTCGTCCATCGCCTCTCTCCGAACCCCTTTCACACCAACAAGCCGGACCCGGCAAGTCAACACCGATCGCGGCGGGAAGCGGACGTCATGAAGGTCCGGCGCGATCCGCCTTTCGCTCACCCCGCCCTGACTTCCGCTCGGTCCCCCGCCCGGAAACGGCCGGCCGGGATGTTGCTCGCGGCCTGGCTCCGTTGTCCTGCACGGCAGTCTGCTCGACCAGCGACAGACAATAGGCGGCGGCTTCCCCCAGATTGTCCGCGACCGCGTCGGCGTTGAGGTGATCGCGGGTCATCGCGCTGTTGGTCCGCCCCCAGCAGCAGACAAGAATGCGCGCCTGCGGCATCTTGCGCCGCAGCCTGCGAACCAGATGGCGGGTGTGGGCGGTGCTCCCGTCCTCCAGGGTCGACACGCACACCAGCCTCACGCCGGAGCCGTCAAGCCGGAATATTCCACTTGTCGAGGTCTCCTCCTTCCTCGCAGCCCGCGCTTCGAGACCGTGCTTCGACAGGATCTGGGCGAGACACATTGCGGCCGCCTCGTCGAGAGCGCTGCGCTCGGCGACACACAGCACCGGACATTCGGACTGCCAGTCCGGCGGAAGGCCCTCGCGGATGATAAACGGAAGTTGGGGCATCGGCGCATCGGCCGTCCCTTCGGCCGGGTCGGCCGCTTCCGCGTCCTTCGTCCGGCCTGCCGCCGGAACGTCGTCGAACTCGGAAGACAGATCGTCGACCACCTCGGCAACGCTATCCTTGATTTCGGCCAGACGATCCGGCAGCAGCCGGCCGCGCCTGAGGTCAGCCTGCGCCAACATCAACCCCTTCAGCGCAACGGTCTCGTAGTATTCGGCGAGCGAGCCCTTTTTCAGAAACTCTTCCGCCGTATCGACGGCCTCCGCCGGATCGTTGGCCAGCATTCTCTGATAGAACAGTTCCGGCGGGGATAACGCCGGACGATCGCCGAGAAGGATATCGAGAAACCTGAGGTGCTCGACGTGGCGACCCAGCACGACCAGGCACACCGTCAACGGAGTTGCCAGGACAAGGCCGATCGGTCCCCACAGCGCGGTCCAGAACGTCGCCGAGGCGACGACGGCGACGGGCGACAATCCGCTGCTGTGCCCGACGAGCAAAGGTTCGAACACCTGTCCGATCATGAGCTCCGTCAGGAAAATGAGCGCGGCCGCCCATAGCAGCATCGACCAGCCGGGATCGACCGCCACCGACAGCGTCAGGGGAAAGAACGCCGCGATGAAGACGCCGACATAGGGCACGAACCGCATGATCGCGGCCAGGATTCCCCAGAGGATGGCGCTCGGAACGCCGATCACCAGAAGGCCGAGGCCAACCAGCACGCCGAAGCTGGTGTTGAGCGCCACCTGCATCAGAAAGAAACGGCTGAGGCGACCGGCCGCGTCATCGATCGCCGCGGTCGCGGACTGCAGATCGTTGGAGCCCGCCAGCTTGATGACGCGATTACGCAGATCCTCCCGCTGAAACAGGATGAAGACCACGAACACGATCACCACGCCCACCGTCGCCAGCGGATGCAGCAGGGGACTGATGAGCCCAAGGATGCTATCGAGAGCGGACGGCGGCGGAGAACGCACCTCGACCGGGATGGGCTTGGCCTCGCCGGGCGTTTGAGGCAACGTCGAGGGCGCTGTCGACGATGTCTGCGGTACGTTGATTTCCTTGCCGAGCGTCTGGAGGATATCCGCCGCGCGATCCAGTGGCCCGGTCGCCGTCAGCGCCCGCAGCGACTGGATTTTCTGCTGCATGGTCTGCTGGTAGAGGGGCAGCCTTTCGGCCAGGTGCCTGACCTCGTTCGCGATCAGGCTGCCGAGCGCGAAGATCGCGATAAAAGCGACCACGACCACCACCGGCACGCTGGCGGCGC
>JBIQHO010000305.1:0-4356 GCA_044508545.1 Bradyrhizobiaceae bacterium
CAGGCCTTGGTTGAAATCAAATAGCCAGAGCCTCCATCAGACCCAGGGCGATTCAAAAACGCCGTGAGTCGGGACTGAGGTTGCATTCGCGTTTGACCACCATCAGGTACACACAGATGCAACGAGCACCCTGAATCCCCTCGAAACACCCCGTAGTGCAAGCCCACCAACCTGGGGCAACGCCATTAAGTCACATTCCCAAGCTGAACACGCGGGTTCGATTCCCGTCATCGACTCCACAGATTCTCCGCAGTTCAGAGCCCTTTTTTGGGCAGTCGCACTTCGCTTGTTTGGGTCCCAAATCCTGTGACAGGTACACGGCAGGTACACAACCTCCTCCATTCAGTGATCAGTCAATCTGAATCCAACGCGAATGGGGGTGTCCACAGCGGCCTCCACGGGGTCGATCCGAAAGACACCGATCACGACCAGTCATACCAAGTTCCCCGCGGCGGCATCGAAGACGCCGTCGCATGGCGACCACGCCAGAACGAGTTCACAGATACAACGATCCGGCAGCGAGCGTTGTCCTCGCCAACTCAGCCATTTCGGGTGGAGGAACGGATATACGCCCAGCCGAGCTGGCGCTCATCGCCGTCTGGGAAGCGGTAAGTGACGTTGATTCGCGCGTCGTCGCGTGCAGTCGTGTATGACGGCACTACCCGGCTCGGACCCCTACCGAGCGTGAATACTCGGACTGGACTGCACAGAACGCCTACATTCCGAGGGATTGCGGAAGTTGGATCAAGACTCCAAATGCCGACAAGGAGAGTCCAAGAACTGCTGTCCGCAGCTCGATCACCGCGTGGCCGGTCTGCTTCCGGGATTCTTCCGCAAATGCGGAAAGTAGGGTTCGCTCGATCCGCTTGTCCTCAGCCTCGAACTTGTGTGCCTGCTGGCGTAGCTCGGATGTGAGTTCGAAAATGTCTCTGCGCGCGGCGTTCAGATTTGCTTCGAGCGCAGCCACTCTGGGCGCCAATGGTTGATTGGGATCAACGCTGACCTCCACGAGCGCCGATGCTGTGCCTGTTGAGAGAGTGGCCGCCGTGGCGTAGACGGTGGCGCTTCGTCGACGGGGGAACGGATTCAAGTCGCGGACCCATTCGGGAAACAGATGAGCGCCATCAGCGGAGTGTCGCCATGCGAGGAAAAGTCCTCTCGCTGCCAATGCCAGACCTCCGATTTCCAAAGCCTTGCCGAGGGCCACTATCCACATTTATTGTCTGGTCCCTTCACGTTAGAGGTACGCCGGTAGGCGTCACGGAGAAATCACACCGTCGCCGATCTTCCGCACAGTCACCGGGTCGTAATTGCGCGGCGGAATCGACCCAGGCAGATTCGTCGCGGCGACATTTGGTCCTGCTACTCGTCAGGAATTGCTTGCAGGTGCCATGGCTGCGCGAGCCAGAGATGTCCGTCGTCACATGCAACTTCCACGATTGGACGGTTGACGCCGTAGTAGCGGAGGACCAACCCCGTCGCGTAGACCGCAAGACCATCCGGCGTTGTCAGGTTGACGCGCGTTCCTTCGGCCAGTCGTGCGCTCTGGACTATCTGGTTCGTCGCTGAAGCAGTCATCGAGGGCACTTCCCGTTCACCCAGTCGTGCATGGCGGCCGGCAACCATACTTCCGCCTGCCAGTCTGCCGTCCGGTTAAGCATGACGGAACCTCAACCGGTTTTCTACCTGGTAGACAACAACCCCACTCCAGACGATCCAGAGTGGCCATGGGGCCGACAGGATCGCCAGGACTACGCCTGTGCTGATCGTTCCCAAGATGTCGTAGTTCCGTTTGAGCATCACGTTTCCTTGCCGCCAATTCGGTCGTGAGTCAAAGTACATCCAACGCCATGACGTGCCGGCAGAGGACGCACGACCCACAGCTGAACTTAGGAGAGTCGATCCATTTGACGAAGTCAAACACAATTTGGCATTACACCGACGCAGCGGGCCTACTCGGCATCCTCGGCAGCAACCCCGAACCGCGTGAACCGAACGTGGTCGGTCCACAAAACTGCAGCCCTGAATTCCGCGCCACCGCAGTCGAATACCTGAACGACAGCCGAGAACTAATTCACGGCCTTGGAATACTCAAGAATCACGTGCTCCTGCAGAGGGCCGATGAGCTCGACAACATCCACTATGGCCCCTCGGATTACCACGAGATCGCCAACGCCCCAGCTAAGGCGAAGTTCATCCGCGCACTCTGCGAAACGATCGACAGCGTCGAAAAGCGCGAGTACAGCAACCATATTCACTGCTACGTGACCTCGTTCTCCGAGAAACAAGACGCCTTGAGTCAGTGGCGCGGTTACTGCGGTGGCCTCGATGGGTTCGCGATTGGCATTGACAGGAGCGAGATTCCCGATACTCCGGAAGCAAAGGTGAAGAAGGTTCTATACAGCGATAGCCTTACGGCGTCATCGGCGACCGCCGATTTCGCGCGGGCCTGGCTTGATCAGAAAGTCTCAGACACCGATGCGCCCAGTAGCACTCCAGGCATGCTCGACCAGTGCCTTCGGCAACTATCTGCGTTCGCAACCCAGTTCAAGCACGAGGGTTTCGAGGAAGAGGCCGAGTGGCGCGTCATCCACCTCTCTTATAGCGAGGGTGGTTCGTACCGCAACCGCGGTGCACAACTCATTCCGTACACCACCTGGTCCCTACCCGCCGACGCGGTCGTCGGCGTCCGCGTCGGCCCCGGCCCGAACCAGCATGAAAACTATCTTGCAGCCCAAGGGGCGCTGTACGCGTTCGGGTACTCCTCTGATGTAGTGGCGAACCTGGTGAAGTCACCGACTCCGTTCCGTTAACGCTTCGGAGCCTTGACCTCCCGTGCCTCGAAGATCTAATCAGGAAGGATGGCCGCTCTGAATGCATGACCATTCGGGTGATTTCCGAATCCACAGGCGGATAGATAGCGCCTTGGGCGCGCGCCCTACCGGCATGCCGGGTCGGCACATCGTCCAAGGATCGCGCCGCAGGATGGCTCGTCGTTCAGATCAATCGACTTCCGGCGTGATCGCTTCAAACTGCTTGTCGGGCTCAATCCTCTTCAACACCAGGCTCATTCGATACCTACCATCCCGCATGAGATCCTCAATTCGCAGCGGCCCCCCAAACTCGACCAGATAGGGCGCAACCTGGGAATTACCTTCGAGGTCAAGGAGTTCAATCCCTCGCCCGACTGGTTTGATGAATACCGTTCCGGAGTACTCAAGAGCCTCACATGACCAGAGAGCCAGCTCGGATTCGGTAGCGCCAAAAGCTTCGTCAGTCATTGTCAACTCCGTCGTCGATCTTCATTCGGCCGGCCACCTTACTAGCCTCCATTCTGAAATCACCCTGTGATGCGCTGGCATTGGACATGCAGCCCGAGGTTCGAGATTCCAGATGGACTAAAGCCCTCACCAGAGGGACCTCACAGTGACAGTCGCCCAGCAAGTATCCGCACCCGACCAACCTAAACGGTTATTGCGCAAAGGAATTAGATTCACACAGCGGTGAAATCAACCCCCAGGCGGAGACATGACCCCCAGAAACAACCCCATACGGAGACATGCGAATGAACTCAGAGGTCCGCGTTACACCGGACCGGCCGATCGACGGTTCCGCTAGGCCGACCACGCCGGCAACAGCGTGCGAATTGAAGGCTCCGACGCAGACTCACCCAGCCAATCGAACGCCCGAGTGCAACCTGATCCAGAGATGCTCTACATCACATACTTCCGGATGAACCAACCGCTTCCTGCGCATCGATCCACTCAGCGACCTTCGACGCCCTGTAGTAAACCTTCCCGCCGAGCTTGAAATGTGCGGGCCCAATGCGCCGAGCTCGCCAACCCCGGAGCGTGTCTTCACTACCTTCAGCGAGCATCACGCTCAACTGGTCCGTAGTCAGCAACCGATCACGACCGGCGACCAGTGCTTGACCTGCTGGTGTCGACGCCTGAGGACTCGCCATCCCATCTCCTAATTTAGCAGTTTTTCCCTTTTGGAAGTACGAAATATTTGTACACCGCCAACTAGACCCAGTCAACCTAAAACAGTAAAATTTCCAAAATGGAAGCTCTGGACAGTGCGGAATCGCGATTTGGCAATCGAGTGCGCTTCGAGCGCGAGCAGCGTGGATGGTCCC
This sequence comes from Bradyrhizobiaceae bacterium, assembly GCA_044508545.1. Lineage (GTDB taxonomy): Bacteria > Pseudomonadota > Alphaproteobacteria > Rhizobiales > Xanthobacteraceae > Nitrobacter. The sequence continues at coordinate 4,139 of JBIQHO010000305.1, forward strand.
AATCTGAACTGGCTCAACGCGTTTCAGAACGGGGCGTTGCGATGCACCCCTCGACCATCACCAAGATCGAGGCCAGGGATGCCGAGAGGCCCCGATCCATCCGGCTTGACGAGGCGTACGCCCTGTCGCAGGTATTCGGCACTTCACTCGAAACCATGCTCGGCACCGAGCGCGCCTACGACGCCGCGGCGATCGTGGCGGCAGTTCATTCCGAGTGC
>JBIQHO010000306.1:0-4329 GCA_044508545.1 Bradyrhizobiaceae bacterium
CCGCCGCCGGGGAGCCGGCCGTGATACGGCGTGTTGCGGCAATGGCCCCACGGACCTCGCCAGTAGCCGGGAGGGCAGCGGCTGGCCATCCTGCGCGGGCCGTAATAGCCGCCCGGATAGGGACCGTTGCCGAACCAGTGGCAGGCGCCGCCCGGTCCACGGTATCGGTTGGCGCCGCAGCCATCCCGCGCGGCTGCAGGCTGCGCTGCGGTGAGTGCAGCTGCAACGATGACTGCCGTCATCGTCGCGGCACGGAAGAAGATTTTGGACATAGAAATTCTCCTTTGTGTCAACTAAGGACCGTCTAAAATCCCGGGATCGTGGTTGGCGCTGCGCGCCGGGCACATCCCGTTCATCCGCCGATGCCGAGAGGTTCGGCCCATCGATGGAAAACTTGATTGCGGCAGCCGTGGCCGGACGCACCGCTGGCCACGACGACGCGATAGGTGACGTTGGGCATCGAGGGCGCTTTCAAAAGCGAAGGATAATTCCTGTGAACGCAACGGAAGGCTGCACGGCTCGAGGTCGTACAACGGCCAGCTAGCTCCGATAAAGCGACTTGACGTTCTCATGGAGTTTCTGCGCAAGCGGCGAAGCTGCATATGGATCTGTCACAACTTCGATATAGACGCCGCTCTCGGCCTTGCGCGCGCGATCGAGGGCGCGGTCGAACTCCTCGCAGGTCGTGACGCGCGCCGTAAACCAACCGTCGCAACCGAGCGCATGCGGCAGGTCGGCATAGCGCCACCGGGCCAGGTCATTGTAGGCGATCTCCGGACGTTCGCAGAGCAGCCGCTCGATCAGGTAGCCGCCATTATTGAGCACGAAGACCACGGGCTTCAGGCCCATCCGACCGAACAGTCCGACTTCCTGTGCGGTCAGCTGATGCGAGCCCTCGCCCGTGACGAGCACGACGCGCCGGTCGGGCGCGGCGGCCGCCGCGCCGACCGCGGCCGGCGTCGCCCAGCCAATCGAGCCCCACAATGTCTGATTGTGGAATACCGCGCCCTTTGGCATCGGCGCAAAACCGAGTCCCATCGATGCAGTCCCCGTCTCGGCCACGACGATGTCGCCCGATCTGAGAAACTCGGCCCAGCGCGGGTAAAGCGCCTTCGCCGTTATCGGCGCGGCGCCGCTGCCCTGCTTTTTGTCAAAAGATCGAGCCCGAATTCTCGGCCAGTCACGCCAGGCCAGCTTGCTTGCCAACGCCCTGAGCACATCGCGAATCTCGACATTCGCGTAGGTCTTTCCGCCGACATGCACATGATGATGACCGATGGCGACAGTTTTGTCCAGATCGAGACGAGCCGTGAAAGCGCCGGTATTGAAATCGGACGCCAGCGCGCCGACCGTCAGAACGACGTCCCGACTCTCCACGAAGGCCTGCACCTCTTCGCTCATGATCGCGCCATCATACATCCCGACAAAGAATGGCTGCTGCTCGTGGAGCACCGACTTGTCCATGAACATGGTCGCAAACGGAAGACCGGCCTTGTCGATAATCTCCTGCATTTCCCTTTGCACGCCGTTGCGCGCGACCAGAATGCCGGGCAGCACGCAGGCGGTCCGCGCCTTGCCCAGGATCGCGGCGATCGCTGTGGTCGCCGCATCCAGCGCCGGCCCGTTGCTTGCGGGGGCCGGAATTGCATCACCTGAACCGAGCACAGGCTGATTGGCGTAATCCGCCGGGAACGCCATGTAGACCGGCCTGCGATGGAAAAGCGCTTCGGCGATCAGCCGCTCGGTCTCATAGGCGACGTTTTGAGGCGTCATGATCGCAGAGGCACATACGAGCGGCTCGGTCATGCGGCGAAACAGGTCATACTCGCCGTTTCCCAACGTATGATGCACGATGGCTCGCGAAGCCTGGGTCGCCATTCCCGGCATGCCGACCAGATGAAAGATCGGCAGGTGTTCGGCATAAGCGCCGGCGATTCCATTGATCGCGCTGAGTTCGCCGACCCCGTAGGTCGTGCAGAGGGCGGCCATGCCTTTGACGCGGGCATAGCCATCTGCTGCATAGGCCGCGTTGAGCTCGTTTGAGCAGCCGATCCAGCGCATGGCGGGATCGTTGCAGATGGCGTCGTTGACGGGGAACGCATAATCGCCGGGAACGCCGAAGACGTCGGTGATGCCGATCTCCTTCAGGCGTTCGAGCACATGCCGGATTACAGTGATGGTCATCGCAATCTCCTATCGGAACGACTGTCTCAATATCGGTCTCGCGTTCCCGCGCTGGAGCGGCTTCATCGTCGGCAAAGGAATTCGCGAAGGATGTTTCGGCTTAGAGCGAGGACGCCCTGGCGAGCGCCTGGGCATAGACAGGCACCGCGAGACTTTCGATCGCCGACTGCTGCTGCGCGCCGAACACGTCGCGTTCATCGGGCGAGCTCGAAATATTTGGCCGGTCGATCGTGATTTTGATGGCGTTGCACGTATCGACGAAGAAGGTGCCGACAACGCGGTCCGGCGGCACGCCGAGAATATGTCCGACATTTTCCCGCGTGAAGACATTCGAGTTCAACGCAATCTCGTAGTTCTCAGCCGAGGTGAAAATGATATCAAAGGTCAGCCTGTTGATGCCGGCATCCTTGGAGCGAATCACAACCGCCATGTCGAGCAGCCGATGTTCGCCGACCTGGCCGCCCGAGACGGGGACCTGTTGTATGAGCGATAGCGTGCGATCGTCCAAATTACCGGGGTACCCGGTGCTGCCGATGTCGAAATACTCGGGACGCGCTTCCCCGGTCCGTGTCCACTCCGCTCCTTTCGCGTCATAATAGGTAATCGGGAACATGACCCTCTTGATGACATCCTCGTTCTGCAGGAGATGATAGAGCGTCCACTCGTAGGCGTCGGCCGCGTCGAGCCCGATCAGTGAGCCTGGCTTTGGCGTGACGAGATTGGTGATCCGCGCAACCTCGGCGGCATGGCGCGCCGCAAGCGACGCTTCGTCCCGATCGATGGTGCGCACGAGAATCGCGGGCGCCGTCTCGTCGGCGTCGATAATGCGGTAGGTCGCATCCTTCAGCGCCGCCGGAAACTCGGATTCGATCAGGTTGATAACGGCTGTCTTGATCCTGTCGTAGTTCGCGAAGAACACCGGATCGCGCGTGCCGCTGGGAACGATGGCGCCGAACTGTCCGTTGCGCCTGCGGAAACTGACCAGGTTCGGGGACAGCGGATAGGCGATATTGCCGGCCGTCGCCTTCCGCCCGGGATAGCCGTAATGGATCAGGTAGTGGGTGAGCAGGCTCGCCAGCAGCACCGCCGCCTCTTCGGACGTCGCGGTGGTCTCGATGATGATGCCGAGTTCGCGCTGACCGACGGCAACCGGCCTGGACTGAACGCCGTTGCGGCCGTAGACCAGCGCATCGGCCGGAAGCTTCGGCAGATCGGCGGCGTCGATGTGGAGCAGCGACACCTTGCGCGCGCCGAGCCGGCGGGCGCCTTCGAGCTTGATACTCAAGGGCCATGGCTTTCCGGTGCGAACGAACCGGCTATCGCGGATGCCGGCCGTGCGCGCATCGGGCGCGAAGAACGTCGTCTTTTCCATCGCCAGAACGCCCTCGGGATAAAACTGAAGCTGCGGATGGCTCTCTTCGTAGAGCGAGTGGGCGGCGATGGAATACGAGGTACAGCGGCGCGCGGGATTGGGAGCGACGAACAGCGCCGAATTGTCGTCGTAGATCTCGGCGACCAGACAGTCCGATGGTGAGCCCGGATCGCAAGCCAGCGCGCCGCATTCCAGGACGTGCCCGACATGATAAGCGAGACCGGCATCGATGCCCCGCCGGATCATATCCGAGGCGAACAATGCGACGTCGCACGAGCGCCCGGCGAAAATATACTGCGCGCCGCTACGCAGCGCGGTGATCAGCGGATGAATTCCCATCTGTCCGACGATCGTGCTTTCGCGTAGCGCCTCCTCGTCCAGCTCCGGGCCGAGCCCGGTGGAGCGCAGCGCGTCGGCCTTCAGCTCGCGGATGACGATTTCGGGATCCAGTTCGGCGCTGATGACGGCGACCCTGGCGTTGACGATTCCAAGCTCCGCGAAGACCTCCCTGGCGACATCGAGCATGTAGTCGAGGTTGCGATCGCCACCGGCCATGCCGCAGCTTCCCAGGATGACAGGGACGCCAAGCCTGTTGCCGGCTTCGACCATGTGCCGGTAATCGAGCTTCACGGCGTCCCGCTCAAAATATTCGGAGCCGGTGCCGAGATAATAGGGGCCGGCGTCCATCGAGCCGGCGTCGGAAATGATGGCGTTGACGCGCCCCTTCAGCGCCGCGTCCAGTGATTCTTTCGGGGATTCGGAGCCGAGCGGGC
>JBIQHO010000002.1:0-35306 GCA_044508545.1 Bradyrhizobiaceae bacterium
AAACTTGAATCACATAGCCCCGCTCAGGGGAATCCTTATTGAGTACGAACCCTAGTGCCTTTTCTCCTTTTACCAGGCTTCAACCTGGTTCCCTTACATTTTCTACCAGGCTCTGGCCTGGTTTCTGCATAGAGTTTACCAGGCCTTGACCTGGTGTTTCTAGTTGCATACCAGGCTCTGGCCTGGTTTTGTGTAGCTATATACCAGGTTACAGCCTGGTCTAAAGCAACTGAATTTCCTTGGAAAACTCATGAAGCCCAACGCTCGAAGTCGCGCTAGAAAGGTATTGGATGACCGTTTGGTGCCGGCCGACGTGCCCAGGCCGGAGACGAGGTACAAGCCTCCTCCGAAGGGGTGGATACGGGCTATTCGTGACGCCTTGGGGATGAGCAGCGAGCAACTGGGCCGGAGACTGTCTCTCCGTTCGCAAAGTATCGACGATTGGGAGAAAACGGAAGCCAACGGCTCAATTCAACTGGCTACCCTGCGCCGTGCTGCGGACGCACTGGATTGCACCCTCGTCTATGCACTCATACCGAAGACCTCATTGGAGGAGACGGTGCAATCGCGCGCTCGCAGGATTGCCATGCGCGAGTTGAGGCGGGTGGCACACACGATGAAGCTCGAAGATCAGGCAACCGACGATATCGTTCAGAAAGAGCAGATCGCCGAATACATACGCGACCACGTGAAGGAACGCGACCTCTGGAAGGAGCCATGACCGATCTGTTTCAGCAACCCGACGATGCGACAGACCTGTCGCCGGATGATCGTAAGGCACTTCGGCAAACGTGGATCACTACCCGTGCCGACCTCAACAAGGCGGAAGCACAGAACATCCTGAACGGCGCGGCGTGGGCACGGCGACGCCGAAGAGAACCGGCCGATATATTGAATGACGAGTTTGCGAGGACACTGCATAAGCAGATGTTCGGCGAAGTCTGGAGCTGGGCCGGAAAGTATAGAGACGTGAACACCAACATCGGGGTGGATCACTATCTGATTTCTACGGAGCTTCCGAGCTTGTTTAGCGATGCTCGCTATTGGCTGCAGCACAAATCGTATGAAACTGACGAGCTCGCTACCCGACTTCATCATCGACTCGTCTCAATTCATCCGTTTCCAAATGGAAACGGCCGTCACAGTCGATTGATGGCCGATACGCTCGTTGACCGGCTTGGTGGCGTGCCGTTCACTTGGGGCGGTGGCAGTCTTATGGAGGTAAGCGAACTTCGCAAAAGCTACATCGCGGCACTAAAAGCTGCCGACAAACACGATATTGGACTGCTGCTCAGTTTTGTTCGGTCATAACTGTTACAATGACGACAGAAATCGCAGGCCTGATAAGCTTAAGCGAACAGCTCGCTGATCGGCTGACTTCAACGTAGCGTGATCTTGGTCATGGGTTTGCGCGCTGCGTTGCGGGCAGGCTCCCGTGAACCGAGCCGCAGGGCGTCTCGACCATCCGGCTTCGATCCCGCTACTCTCTGCAATTCCTGTCACCGTTTTTACAAACAGCGTACCGGGATCAGCAGCATTCTTCAGCAGCATCCGGTGATGCGGTCGATATAAGCCTCAAGGTATTGATAGAGGTCGCCGAGGTTCGGTAGGATCAGCCGGAACGGCTTACTACCGAAGAAGGATGAGTTCGCATTCTTGAACGCAACAGTTGACGAGGCAATCCGCGCCAACGCCTACCCTGAAGCGGTCGGTCTTGCCGTTCTTGATCTCGGACACCCGAGCTTGGGTGATGCCGAGGTGCTCGGCCGCTTCGCTCTGCGTCAGTGCCGACTTCTTCAGCCACTTGTTAATGCCGGACAAGAGCTTTGCCCGCATCTCAAGCTCCGCGGCTTCGTCCGAGGGAAAGAGGTCGTGGAATACGGATTTCGCCATCGTCGTAACCTGATCTGTCTGAGCCGGGCTTTGGCGAGATCGATGTCCCGCTTGGCCGTTGCCTGAATCTTGTTCTGGAATGCGTGCAGCACATGCACGACATCGCCGATGGTGGCCAGGCAAATCACCCGGAATGCGCCGGACGCCTGACGTATCCTGATCTCACGAGCGCCGGGACCGATCAACGGCATCGATTTACCGTCGATCCGGCTCCCGCCATCGTCGGGCCGCGCGGCTTCTCCTTCCTCATCTCGAACGCGGCCGGCGCAGCGATGCGAGATGCTGCGCACGGCCATGGAAATCGCGCTCGGCGCGTCCGACGCCGATGGCTCATGGAGTTGGAAGACCGCTTACGACGCCTGCGAGGCGGCGACGCTCATCAGACAGCTCCGGCCTGGCGAGGATCCCTTCGATGAGCCAATTGACAGATGGCGCATTCAGCGCTGGCGATCTGATAATGGTCACAGTGCTGCGCCGGTTGCATGAATCCACGATGTTGGATGCCTAATCCAATCTCGCCGCCTATGTCGCTCGCGGCGAAGCGTGGCTAGCGTTCAAGCGGGCCTTCGGCGCCCAGTTGGCGGCGATAGTTTCTAACGTGTTGTTCAAGATTCACTTACGAAGTTGGAGTTCGGCTTTCAAATCGCCACTTCCAGCGAATGTCGGTATCAGCAGCGGCTCCCCGCAACCAGTCAATAAGCCACTGAAAACATAACGTTTTCGGGCGGCTGTTGTTTTTTAGATTTGATCGCCGAAAAACGGCTCCTGGAAGCGCCGTGGAAGCACCATTATCTATCCGGCGCGCCCCAACGATCCGGCGTCGGAGCAATCATGAAGAACGTGCCGCATGTTGTCGTTGTCGGCGGCGGGTTTGGCGGTCTCGAGGTCGCCCGGCGTCTCAGTCGTGCGAACGTGCGCGTGACCGTGATCGACCGCCGCAACCACCATCTGTTCCAACCCTTGCTCTATCAGGCAGCGACGGCGTCGCTCGCACCGTCCGAGATCGCCTGGCCGATCCGTTCGCTTCTGCGTTACGCGAATGTGACGACGTTGCTCGCGACGGTCGTCGGGGTCGAGAGCGTGGCGCAGCGCGTGCTCCTGGGGGATGGGACGACCATTCCATTCGACATCCTGGTTCTGGCGACCGGGGCACGGCATGCCTATTTCGGCCATGACGAATGGGAACCCTATGCGCCTGGCTTGAAGACCGTCGAGGACGCGACCGCTGTCAGGCGTCGAATCCTGCTTGCGTTCGAGAAGGCGGAGCGGGCCCCGGATCGCGATCAACGCGCCAAGGATTTGACGTTTGTGATTATTGGAGGAGGCCCGACAGGGGTTGAACTGGCCGGAACGATCGCGGAACTCGCGCGAGACACTTTGCGGAAGGATTTTCGAACCTTTGATACCCGAAAGGCGCGCGTGCTCCTCGTCGAGGCGGGACCTCGCCTTCTTCCGGGATTCCGCGACAGTCTTTCGGATTATGCCCTTCAGGCATTGACCAGGCTGGGCGTTGAAGTGCGGCTCGGAGCGGCCGTCACGAATTGCACATCCCAAGGCGTGGAGATTGGCGAGGAGCACGTCGCCTCGGATACGATCCTGTGGGCCGCCGGTGTTGCTGCCTCGCCGGCGGCCGAATGGCTACACGCCCCGGCCGATCGGGCCGGCCGCATTCTGGGTGAGCCGGATCTGACGGTGCCGTCCCATCCCAATATTTTCGCGATCGGCGACACAGTCCGTCTCGAGATGCCAAACGGCAAGCTGACGCCTGGCATCGCTCCGGCCGCCAAGCAGGAGGGCCGCTATGTCGCCGAGGCGATCATGCGGCGCCTGCGCGGGCAGGCGGCCCTCCCGCCGTTTCGCTATAGGGATGCGGGAACGCTCGCGACGATCGGAAAGCGGGCCGCTGTCGTTGACTTCGGCTGGATTACACTCACTGGCCGCCTCGCGTGGTGGCTGTGGGGGATCGCACACATTTATTTTCTGATCGGCCTGCGCCATCGTTTGACCGTCGCGCTGAATTGGCTCTGGATCTACTTCACCGGGCAACGCAGCGCACGCCTCATTACCTAGAGCATGATCCCGAAAAGTGGAAACCGGTTTTCGGAAAAGATCACGCTCAAACAAAAAGATAAGCGACGCGTGCGGTTTAACGCAGTTGAAACGGGCTCTAGCAAGAGGTTAGCAACGTTCGAACACACGCTCGCGGTGTGCCAGCTGGATGGCAATGAGCGGTGCCGCGCCGCGCCCTCTGTCACAGCATCCGGGCGGCTTCGTTCTCACTCATCACGATCGCCTCGGATCGAGACGGTAGCGATGAAAGACCGTCAGGTCATCGAATGGGACAAAGGCGACATCGACGCGCCGAAAGTCATGAAGGCCGATTGCCTTGCCCTCGGAAATGCTCACCTCGGCGAGCGCGACCTTGGGCGCAACCCCGTCCGCAGTGCGGCGGCGAAATGGAGCCAACGCTGCAAGCTGAACCGCCCATCATTCGAACGGTTCGTGACTCCGGCATATTCTCTCTGCCCGATCCCGGTCATTTGGCTTCACCTTGATAAGGTATCAGCTACAGCACCCGTGCTTGACGGTATCCAGCAAGCCATCGATCGAACCGGATGTCGCTTCCGACGCTGCCGTTGGCTCATAGCGATCGTGATGGCGGATCCATTCCATCTTGTATTTCGCGTCTCGCTCGTCACGGCCTTTAGGGACGAGGTCGAGCATGCGGTAGGTTCCCATCATGTCTTCCACGCCACGGCCATAGCGGGAGTACGTGTGAAAGACCTCGCCCGCATCGTTTTTGAAAAAGACGCTCATGCCGGGCCATTCTTCGTACGCGTGTGACCATTCGCCGTAATTGTAGTCGATATGGCCGCTGGCGACTTCGTCCGGCATGAAGCTGACCTTGAAATCGTAGTTGAAGTCGGTGCCATGCGAGGACACCCATTTGAACTGCCATCCCATGCGCTTCCGGAAGCGTTCGATCTCGGCGAGCGGCGCACGGGAGACGGCCACGAACGTGACATCGCGTTGCGCCAGGTGAACGATCATGCCGTCATTGTGGTCGGCCATAAACGAACAACTCGGACAGCCCTGCTCCCAACCGGGAGCAAGCATGAAGTGCTGGACCACCAGTTGATGGCGGCCATCGAACAGGTCGGCGAGCGAACGCTTGCCGTCAAGCGTGTCGAATTTGTAATCCTTGTCGACACGCACCCATGGCAGCGCCCGACGCTCGGTGGCGATCTGTCGCTCAGATGCGTCAGTTCCTTTTCACGCTTCAGCAGACGCCTGCGTTCAGCAAGCCATTCATCGTGGGAGACGACGCGATGGCCTTCGATGCCTTCTGCGGATTTCCGGGTATTGTCGGCTGTTGTCGCGTTCATCGCTCTAACTCCTTCGTTCGTCTATGGCCCGTTCCCCGGAGCGAGCGCGGTCCATGGCGTAACATTCGACGGTCACCACGTGTGGTTTGCCGCCGGTGACAGGATCAACGCCATGGATCCGGACACGGGCGGGATCGTGCGCTCGATCAACGTCGCCGCGCATGCAGGCACGGCCTTCGACGGCACCTATCTTTACCAGATCGCCGAGGATCGGATTCAGAAGATCGATTTGGATAGCGGACGCGTGATCTCCACCATTCCGGCCCCCGGACATGGCGGTGATTCCGGTCTGGCGTGGGCCGAGGGCACATTATGGGTTGGCCACGATCGCGGCCGCAAAATCCATCAGATCGATCCTGACACTGGCGACATCCTTCGCACGATCGAATCCAAACGCCTCGTCACCGGCGTCACCTGGGTCGATGGCGAACTCTGGCACGGCACGTGGGAAGGCAACGAAAGCGATGTGAGGCGGGTCGATCCCGAGACGGGCGAGGTCAAGGAACGGATCAAGATGCCCGCCGGCACGGGCGTATCCGGTCTGGAGGCTGGTGGAGACGATCGCTTCTTCTGCGGCGGTGGAAGCAGCGGCAAGATACGGGCTGTCCGCCGAGCGAAATCAGTTTGAGTCGGGAACTGACCTCGCTGCCGCCGTCGATGACCTATATGAGGCTTTGGAGCTTCATCCGGGGAACGGCGGTCTCCGCCGGCCGCATTGCTGGAGGTTACATGGCGAACACCTTTCCACATGGCACCGTTCACAAAGCAGGGGACGACCTTCAGGCAGCCTTGCGATCCGTTCCGAAGGTCTTGGTGCTGTGGGAAAGCCTCACGCCGCTCGGTCGCAATGAGTTCATCTGCTGGGTGGAGGACGCAAAGCAACCGAAGACGCGTCAGCGTCGCATCGAGCGAACCCGTGACGAACTGCTGGAGGGCAAGAAGCGCCCCTGCTGCTGGGCAGGCTGCATTCATCGCACCGACAAGGCGCCGAGCCGATGGCAACAGGCGGTCTTGATGGATCACAAGGGAAAGAAGGGACGCTAATCCAACTTGCGTGAGCGTCCCCTTCTTCCGGGGATGGAGCGTAGATAGATGACCGCCACAGACCCCGAACCGATGTCCCGCACGGCCGCTGTCTCCTATGCGATCGGCCTGCCGCTGGCATTGCTTGCGATCGTGTTTCTGCCGGTCGGTCGGCTTGACTGGTCGCCGGGATGGTTCTTCGTCGCCTTCCTCATGGTCGTCTACGGCATATCGGCGCTGGTCTTGTGGCGCGTGAACCCGGTGATCTATCGGGCGCGGAGCCGCTTCCAGCCGGGCACAAAGCGCTGGGACCGTATCCTGCTCGCATTGATGCTCCCCGCAATGGTCGCCGAGATTCCGGTTGCCACCCTCGACGCCGGCAGGATGTTCTGGTCGGCGGTCCCGTTCTCGATCGTTGTCTTCGGCTACGTCCTGATCGCTGTGGGCATCGCGCTCAGCGCCTGGGCGCAAGCCGTCAATCGCTTCTTCGAGCCCGGCGTGCGCATCCAGCGCGAGCGCGGCCACCACGTCATTACATCCGGACCCTACCAATTCGTGCGCCATCCCGGCTACGTCAGCGCGCTCATGATCTTCGTCGGTGTGGCGTTGGCGCTTGCATCATGGTGGGCGCTGATCCCGGCCGCTTTCGCTGGCGTGATCCTGATCCTGCGCACGAGTTGGGAGGATGCGCTGCTACGCAGAGAGCTTGACGGCTATGCCGACTATGCGCGCCACACGCGATTCCGGCTCGTGCCGGGTATCTGGTGAACGCTTCATCGTTGCGTTCGGAATGAAGCGTGCGCTGCACGCAGACGTGGCGGTCGCCGAGACTTGCGCTGCCCGTGCGTGGCTGCGGGACCATCCGATGAAGCTGCTTCTTTCCGCGCGTCATAGCGACATAGAGCAGCCGGCGCTCTTCCTTGATCTCCGGCGTCAAGCCGACGCCAAGGTCAGAAGGTATGCAGCCATCCGCGAGGTTGAGAACGTACGCCGACGGCCGTTCCTGACCTTTGATGAAGGGTCGAGGATAAGATAGTCGTTATCGCGTTTTGATGTCTTGAGAAGCCGGATGACTAACGGAGCCGCGCGAAATTCGCGGCTCCATACACGGCGTTTTTGCTTCCTGGACGGAGGTCGGATCTCTCCATGTTCACCAACATCCGCTCAGAATCTCCGGCATTGAACACGGCCTCGATGCTGCGAACGCAAAGCGCCACTGACTCATCCGCCAGGCTGTAATAGATCTGCTTCGCTTGGCGCCGCGTCGTGACCAGTTCTGCTTTGCGGAGTTCCGCGAGTTGCTGGCTGAGCGCGGGCTGTCCGATACCGGTCGCCACATCGATTTCCGTGACGGACTTTTCGCCTTCCCGCAACAACGAAAGGATCATCAGGCGCTGAGGCTGGGCGAACTTGCGTAGTTTCTCGGCTGCAAAATCTGCTTGCTCGCGCGATCGCCATATCGCGTTCATGCCGCGCTCCGGCAGAACCAGTTGGTATCCTTCTGCGTTTTTTCATCGGCCGGCAGCAGCAGCGGTTCTCCAGGCTGCCAGTTTGCCGGCGCCAGCTTCTGGCCCGACATTGTTGCCTGCAAGGCGGCCATCATCCGCACCATCTCCTCGATCGAGCGGCCGATCGTCAGCGGATAGTGGGTAATCGCGCGAATGACGCCTTCGGGATCTATGAAATAGGTTGCCCGCACGCTCGCGCTGCTCCCGGCGGCTTCGTCGATCATGCCGTAGGCACGGCCCACCGTCATCGATGGGTCCTCGATGACCGGAAACGGAATCTCCACCGCGAACAGCTCCGTGATCGTCCGGGTCCAGGCGAGATGCGAATAGAGGCTGTCGACCGAAAGACCCAGCAGGGCGCAATCCAGCGCGGCGAAACGGTTCTGCGCCTTGGCCAGCGCAACGAACTCCGTCGTGCATACAGGCGTAAAGGCGGCGGGGTGCGAAAAGAACACCAGCCATCGGCCCCTGTAGTCGGAAAGCCGGAGCGGGCCCTTCGTGGATCGGGCTTCGAAGTCGGGAGCGGTGTCTCCCATCCGCAAGGGAAAAGGAGCAGGGCGAGGCGTCGGGTCGTTCATCGGAAGGGTCATCTTGGAGTTACCTTGTAAGGTTCCTGTGATGGTCGGCTCGGCATACAATTACATGATTTCATAATTATGGAAATAGCTTACGATGCATATTTCGTACTATGCCAGTTTTTTCTTGACGTTCGCCAATATCACATATATAGATTTATATATGTGATATTATGTAAGTGATGGACTGTGCCCTCGTTGCAAACCCATGCTCTCCGATAGGTATGGCTCGCCGATGGATTTGATGACGTTTGGCCCCGGGAACGCGGAAAAACTCGGCCGGAACGTTCCTCAGCATGATGATCGGAGAGCGGTCGGAGAGCCAGGGAGTCTCATAATGAACTATCCGATCGATATCTCGATTAAGCCCGAGGTCACTCCGTTCTTCGACCCCGAGACCAACACCATCAGCTATGTGGTGAAGGATCCGTCCTCGCCGTCCTGCGCGGTTATCGATTCCGTCATGGACATCGACTACGCGGCGGGCCGTATCAGCTACAAATCGGCGGATGGGATCGTCGCTTACATCCGTCGTAACGGGTTGCAAGTCGATTGGCTCATCGAAACCCACGCGCATGCCGATCATCTCTCGGCTGCGCCGTACATCCAGCAACAGCTTGGCGGTAAACTCGGAATCGGTGAGCACATTGTGACCGTGCAGGAGACCTTCGGAAAGGTCTTCAACGAAGGCACGGAGTTCAAGCGCGATGGCAGTCAGTTCGATCGGCTGTTCAAGGATGGCGATACCTATTCGATCGGCACTATGGCCGCGTTTGTCATGCATACGCCGGGACATACGCCGGCTTGCACGACCCACGTCATCGGAGACGCGGCCTTCACCGGCGATACGTTGTTCATGCCTGACGGAGGCACCGCCCGGGCGGATTTTCCGGGAGGCGATGCCCGCACGCTCTACCGCTCCGTCCGGAAACTCCTGGAGACATTGCCGCCGGAAACCCGGTTGTTTCTGTGCCACGACTACGGACCCGACGGCCGCGAAATTCGATGGGAAACGACCGTGCGCGAAGAGCGCATGCACAACATTCATGTTCGCGACGGCATCAGCGAGGACAGTTTTGTGCAAATGCGCGAAGCCCGCGACAAGACCCTTTCGATGCCGCGCCTCATCGTGCCGTCGCTTCAAGTCAACATGCGCGCGGGACACCTGCCTGAACCGGACGGGAGCGGAAAGACCTTTCTGAAGGTGCCGGTCAACACACTCTAAGGGCGCGACCACAGGCCAGACATGAGAAAGAAGGAAAACGCATGGATGTGAAGACATTATCCGACGAACTGAGCGTGTCGGCGCAGATCATGCCGCAGGATATGGTGGCGCTGAAGCAGGCCGGTTTCCGTTCCATCATCTGCAATCGGCCGGACGGTGAGGGCGCCGATCAACCATCGGCTGCGGAATTGGAAGCGGCAGCATCCGCCCGCGGACTCGAATTTGTCCATCTGCCCGTTGCCTCCGGCAAAATGTCCGATGATGACGCGGTGCAATTCGGACGGTTGTTGAAAAGCCTGCCGAAGCCCGCCCTGGCATTCTGCCGCACCGGAACCCGGTCCATCTCGCTTTGGTGTTTGGCGAATGCATCCACGCAACCCCTTCCGGCACTGCTCGGTGCCGCCAAGGCGGCCGGCTACGATATGTCCGGAATCGTGCGGAGGATCGCCAACGGCGGCAGGACCCCAGCACATCTGGCAGACGCAAGCTACGACGTCGTCATTGTCGGGGGCGGCGCTGCTGGCATCGCCTGCGCATCGAGCCTCCTGGCGCGGGCCCCCGATCTCGACGTCGCTATCATCGATCCTGCCGATATTCATTATTATCAACCCGGATGGACCATGGTCGGCGCCGGCATCTTCGACGCCGCGACAACCGTCCATACGATGGCGTCGGTCGTGCCCTCTGGCGTCACCTGGATCAAAGCTGCCGTCACCGCGTTCGAGCCGAGCGAGAACGCTGTCATCCTGGAGGGATGCCGTGTCGTGAAGTACGACCGTCTCGTCGTCTGTCCTGGTCTGAAGCTCGATTGGGCGAAGGTTGATGGACTGGCCGAGACGCTCGGGCGTAACGGTGTGACTTCAAACTATCGCTTCGACCTCGCGCCCTATACCTGGAAGCTCGTCCGTTCGCTGAAATCGGGAAATGCGGTCTTTACGCAGCCGCCGATGCCGATCAAGTGCGCGGGCGCACCGCAGAAGGCGATGTATCTGTCGGCAGATCATTGGCATCGCCATGGCCACCTCCGCGATATCGATGTCGGGTTCTATAACGCGGGCGGCGTGCTGTTTGGCGTTGCCGATTACGTTCCTGCCTTGATGGAATACGTGAAGAAATATGATGCGAAGCTGAAGTTCCAGCATAACCTCGTCGCTATCGATGGTCCGGAAAAGAAGGCGTACTTCACCAGGACATCCGCCGATGGTCCGGCGGAGACCGTCGAAGTGCAATTCGACATGATCCACGTGACGCCGCCTCAATGCGCGCCGGACTTCATCCGTGTCAGTCCACTGGCGGACGCAGCCGGATGGGTCGACGTGGATCAGGGAACCCTGCGACACAAGACGCATGCCAATATCTGGTCCTTAGGCGATGTTTGCTCGGCTCCGAATGCAAAGACTGCAGCGGCGGCCCGCAAGCAGGCGCCGATCGTTGCCGAGAATATTTGCGTCGATCTGGGTCTTCGAACGAAGCAGGCGGTGTATGACGGTTACGGATCCTGTCCGTTGACCGTCGAGCGCGGCAAGATTGTTCTTGCCGAATTCGGATACGGCGGAAAGCTTCTGCCGAGTTTCCCAGCCTTCATCCTGAACGGCAAGAAGCCGAGCCGGGCAGCCTGGTGGCTGAAGGAGAGAGTCCTGCCGCCGATCTACTGGCATGCAATGCTCAAGGGCAAAGAGTGGATGGCCGCTCCCCACGCGCGCTAAGGCGGGCGCGTCGATGGTTCACGACGTACTCGCAGCCGGATCCGGGACGCTGGTGGGGTTCGTTCTCGGGCTGATCGGCGGGGGAGGTTCTATCCTCGCCGTTCCACTTCTCGTCTACGGGGTAGGCGTACAATCAACGCACGTGGCCATCGGGACCAGCGCGGTGGCTGTCGCACTGAGTGCGCTATCGAGCCTGGTCGTTCATGCCCGCGCCGGCAATGTGCATTGGCCTTGCGCGCTGGTGTTTGCGGCTTGCGGCGTCGTCGGCGCCGGCCTGGGTTCGACGATCGGCAAGTCGTTCGATGGTCAGCGGCTGCTCCTTCTGTTCGGATTGCTAATGATCGCCATCGCACTCGTGGCGCTCAGGAAGCCCAAGGGTGAGATCAAGAAATTCGTTCCATTGACGAGGGAAAGTATGGCGGTAGTTGCTCCGCGTCTGGCGGCTTTCGGAGGTGGGGCAGGGCTGTTGGCAGGATTCTTCGGCATCGGCGGTGGCTTCCTGGTCGTGCCGGGCCTCACCGCCGGGGCTAGAATGCCCCTGCTGGCTGCAATCGGATCGTCCCTGGTATCGGTCTTCGCCTTCGGACTGACGACGGCCACGAACTATGCGCTTTCCGGATTAATCGACTGGCGGCTGGTCGCCATGTTTGTGTTGGGCGGCGTCGCCGGCAGTCTTTTCGGCGGCCGGATTGCCGCGCGGCTGGCGAGTCAGAAGCGAACCCTGTCTATTGTGTTCGCTGTGGTAGTCGCGAGCGTTGGTATTTATATCGTCGTCCGCGGTCTCTTCAATTGAGAATGGATAGCATCGGTCCGAGTTGGGACCGTGAGATGGGTGGTATCAATTCCGAAGCTTCCCGGTGCACACCGGATGCCGATGCCTGCCGCGGCTAGATGTGAGCTTTCATTTAGGTTGGGCCCATCTGGGTCCGGACCATTTTCTGTCCAACCTCAAATTTCCACAGTCAGCAAATGTTGGTTTCGATAGAAGCCTGTCCGAGTGTAGCGACACTAAGCTGTTCGGGGGCCATCGCTGCCTGACTCTCATATCGGCTTCAATCGTGAGATGCGGTGACGTCTTGATTGCGAACGGTTGACCCGCATTGTTGATGTCTCGACCCTCGACGGAGGAGCCGCAGCGGGGATGCAAGCGTCGGCGGCAGCGACAAGAGAAGATCGTCTATTGCTTTCCATGGAGTTGGAACGTCGGTCGCATGTGGCCGCGGGCGTGCCACGGGTACGTTGTGACGTACCAGCAGCCGACCGCGCTGCGCAGATTTGTCGCAGCGCCGCTCCACGGATTGTTTCCTTCTGCACGTTGAACGTGGTCGTGACCTCTTGGTCGAGCCAATGCTGTGTACTTGCTGGTGTTCGCACGAACAGCATGAGGGCTCGTCGCTAACAACAAGCAGAGAGAGGAGCAGGATATGCGCAGATCTTCGATGCCATCATTCTTGCGCACACACATCACCGAAGGGGATGAATCGCTCGCAGAAGATTTGCTCACGAAACTGTTGGGGGATCACAAATTCGAATCGAGTTGACACAATAGATCTTAAAATTTTAGACTTTGAGTCCTACCGTGCAGGACGATTTGGAACTTGTCCGGTCTCATCCACATTGTCGTCCGTCAAACTGTGCGTCCTGCTACGCGCTCGTTTTAAATGTTAAATGTAACGGCTGGTTCCGGGAATATTCGTTGAATCGAAGAAACTTCATTGCTGGTTCCATGGCGGTGCCATTTGTTCTGGCGGACCAATTGGTACATGCGCGACAAGAGAGCGATACTTCATTTCATTCGAACATGGTTCGTCGGCGCGCACGCGCGCTTGCAGATGCGCCGTTCAAACCGCAAAATAAAAGTCTTCCAGACTCGCTGAAAGACATCGATTACGATCAGTATCGCGCTGTCAGATTTCGTCCGGACCGTGCCTTGTGGCGCGGGGAAGGCTTGCCGTTTCAAATTCAGTTTTTTCATCGGGGGTTTATTTTTCGAGATGCGGTTGAGATCTACGAGGTCAGCGAGGGGCAGGCGCGTCCTATCGTTTACTCTCCCAACCTTTTTGACTTCGGAAAGGTACCATCTCCGCCAGTGGACGAGAATTTAGGCTTCGCGGGTTTCCGGATTCACGCGACCATCAATCGTGCTGATTACTATGATGAAGTGGGCGTCTTTCTGGGCGCAAGCTATTTCCGCGCTGTGGCGAAGGGACAAACCTACGGATTATCGGCGCGAGGACTATCGCTCAAGACCGGCAACCCGCAAGGTGAGGAGTTTCCAGCCTTTCGCGCATTCTGGATCGAGAAGCCGCCGAAGTATGGTGATTCGATCGTGGTCCATGCGCTGCTGGATAGCGAGAGCGCTGCGGCAGCCTATCGGTTTACGATCCGGCCGGGCCAGACGACCATCTATGATGTGGAAATGGCTCTCTATCCGCGGGTCGATATCGACCAGGCTGGAATCGGCACGCTCACAAGTATGTTTCTGTTCGATGCCAACGATCGGGTTGGCGTCGATGATTTCCGGACCGCCGTACATGATTCCGACGGCCTTGCCATTCGCAATGGGCGGGGTGAGGAGATATGGCGTCCGCTATCGAACCCAAAAGATCTTCAGATCAGCGTTTTTGGCGATGTCAATCCGCGCGGATTTGGCCTGCTGCAACGAGAGCGGGATTTCCATGATTACGAGGATATTGAGGCTCGTTTCGAGACCAGGCCAAGCGCGTGGGTCGAACCGATCGGCAACTCTGGCGAGGGTGCGATCTATTTAATTGAAATTCCCACCAAGGAGGAGATTCACGACAACATCGTCGCGTTCTGGCGGCCGAAGAATTCGATGCGCGCAAAGAGCGAGGCTATCTTTACCTATAGATTGCATTGGGGAGCCGGGAAGGCGGGAACGTCGCCATTGGCGGTTTTCGCACGAACGCGAATTGGTGCCGGTCCCGACAATACCCGGCTTTTTGTACTGGACCTCGCGGGCGAAAAGCTCAAGGACGTAGACGCTGACGTTCGCGGCGAGGTGACAACCAGCAATGGCGAGCTGCGAAATATCGTGACGCAACCAAACCCGGTCACGGGTGGCTGGCGATTGAGTTTTCAGCTTGATCCGCAGAAAGCGTCGATTGCGGAGTTGCGCGCCCAGTTGTTGCATGGCGACGATCCGATTTCAGAAGTCTGGCTCTATCGTTGGACGCAGTGATGTACGACGCGAAAGCGGCCCAACATCGATTGTCGCCTGATAGCTTTTTGCCGCCTGAAACGCCCCTGGCGATGCCGAAACAGTCGCTCTGGCGAAAAATCGAAGGATCGGGAGAGCGGCCAACTTCGCCGCGGCATGTTTTCCTGCGGCGCGCCTTCGTATTTGTCAGTACGATCGCCATGACGATGGTGGCTGCCAATGAAATGTATCAGGTGCTGCAGGTTGCCGGCTTGACCATCCTCGAAATGGTTATTCTGGCGCTGTTCATCATGCTGTTCGCGTGGATCGCCTTCTCGTTCGTCAGCACTCTGGTCGGATTCTTTGCGACGATAGCTCGATGTGATCGTTCATTGGGGATCGACCCCGCTTCGCCGTTGCCGGTGTTGAAGAGCCGCAATGCCCTTCTGCTGCCGACGTACAACGAACCGCCTCATCGCGTCTTCTCTCGCCTTCAGGCCATTTGCGAATCTGTGGCGGAAACCGGCCAATTGGAAAAGTTCGAGTTCTTCATTCTCAGCGATACGACGGACCCGGATATCTGGATTGTCGAAGAGGCAGCCTATCTCTCGCTTGTTCAGGAGGTCGGCGCCGGCCGGGTTTTCTACCGGCATCGGAAAAGGAACACCGCACGAAAGTCCGGCAATATATCCGAGTGGGTGACACGGTTTGGTGGGCGCTATGATCACATGATCGTTCTCGACGCAGACAGCCTGATGGCGGGCGATAGTATTGTCCGCTTGGCCGATGCGATGGAGCGACACCAAAATGTTGGCCTCATTCAGACGCTTCCGGTGCTCGTTAACGGGCGGACGCTTTTTGCGCGCCTGCAGCAGTTTGCGGGACGCATTTACGGGCCGCTCATCGCGAGAGGAGTTGCCTGGTGGCACGGTTCGGAAAGCAATTATTGGGGCCACAATGCGATAATCCGGGTGAAGGCGTTCGCGGACCAGGCTGGCTTGCCGCTTCTCGGCGGCCCCAGGCCGTTCGGAGGACATATTCTCAGCCACGATTTTGTGGAGGCGGCTTTGCTGCGCCGCGCAGGCTGGGGTGTCCATCTGGCGCCGGGCTTCATGGGAAGTTTTGAGGAATGCCCGCCGTCACTGACTGACTATGCGGTTCGCGACCGGCGCTGGTGTCAAGGCAACATCCAGCATCTCGGCGTTCTGCCAGCGCGCGGACTGCACTGGGTGTCGCGGCTTCATCTCCTGACCGGCATCGGCTCTTACATCACCTCGCCGTTGTGGTTGCTCTTCCTGCTCGTCGGCATTTTCATCTCGTTGCAGGCGCAATTCATCCGTCCGGAGTATTTCAGCGAACGATCATTGTTTCCCCAGTGGCCGGCGCAGGATCCGGTCCGCGCACGATGGGTATTCTTCGGTACAATGGCGATCCTGCTTATGCCGAAGGTTCTGGGATACTTGGTGCTTCTCCGCTCACGGGTCGAGCGCCGTGGCTGCGGCGGTGCGATCCGCGCCTTCGCAAGCGTGATGCTAGAAACTCTGATTTCCGGCTTGATTGCACCGGTTATGATGCTCCTGCAGTCTCGCTCGATTCTGGAGATTGCAATGGGGCGTGACTCCGGCTGGCAACCGCAACGCCGCGATGGTGGAAAGCTGTCTGTCTGCGAATACGTCCGAGCGTATCTCTGGCCGACAGGGCTCGGTCTATTGCTTGCAGCTTGTGCGTATGCCGTGTCGTTTTCTCTCTTTCTGTGGATGACGCCGGTTGTTATTGGCCTGTTATTGGCCATCCCGCTTGCGGTATGGACCGCAAGCCCGCGTGCTGGAGCGTGCGCCGGATATCTCGGCCTATTGTTGACGCCTGAGGATACCAATCCGCCGAAGGTGCTTCGTCGCGCCGGTGTCCTGGAGTTGTCATCCGGCTATCGAGCGCCTGTTGAAGCGATAACGCTGTTGCAAGCCGATGCCGCGGTTCTCATGGCTCATATGGCTATGGTCTCGGAAAATTCGGTGCGGCCGCGCGGCGAGTATGACGTTGATCATCTTGTCGGAACAGCCAAAGTGGAGGACAGCTCAAATTTGGAAGAAGCGATTGAGTTGCTGACGCCTCGAGAGAAATATGCCGTACTGAATGACGGCATGGTGCTGAAAGCGCTCTTGTCAAAGGCGTGTTCGTAAGATCGCCAAGAAAAGCCGCTTCGTGCGAAAAGAGAGCTTCCGTTTCCTCGCTCTTTCTATCGGCCAGCGGTCAATTCTCGATCACGCTACGCGCGCTGCCGCGACCAGTACGACAGCCTTCGGACATCGATCGATCCGCCGCGCCGGGCGCGTGCTGGATCGGCGAAATGCCGGCCAATTACGGCCGGCGCGACTGCTGCCTCCCTATCCGAAATAATCGCCTCGGCAGACCGACCCGACTGCGGCGAGCAGCTTCTGCTTGCGCCACTTGGGGCACAGCCTTCCGGCCGCGAAAGCGGCCAGGCCCCCGGATCCAGCCGAGGTCGTCATGGCGCGGTTGGTCGAGCGGTTTATGGCGACCGACCGTGCGATCGCCGAGGTTCGGAAAAAAGCAAAGGGACTTCAGGCGGTTCCGTTGACTTGTCGATATCCGTTTAGCTGCGGCTTATTCCGCCACCCTGGAACAATTCAAATTATTCAATCAAAACAGAGGCTTGATAGAGCCGTAGTACCGACTTATTTGTCACGCGGCGGGATGGCGGCTCGCCGGGACCGCGGATCATTTTCCGGACAGGCAGGGCCCATGGAAGCGAAGGCGCGAACGACCATGCCGTTCAATCCGGATATCGAAGCTGCCGCAGCCGAGTTCCACCGCGCGATCATCGTTGCCTTCTCCAACGCGTTGCAGGCGCGCCGGCTCTCGCCAATGGCGGCGATGAGCCTGGTCGAGCGTGATGAGGTGTGATGCCGGCCGCAACCGCACATGGCGGCTTGATAGGGCGCGGTGTCGGGCGCACCGGCGGCATCGCTGTCGCTCTGATCGGTCATCTCGCGGTGCTGGCCGCGCTCTACTACCAGCAGGCGAATAAGCCCATTCTCGGCGAGTTGCCGACAGCCATTACGGTCGACATCGTGTCTGCGCCTGCGCCACACGCTGCAGCCGCGTTTCAGGAGACTGCAACCTCTGACGAAGATGGTCGAGAGCACGATGTTGCATCCGATCAGCCACCAGCGGTCGTCGAACAGCAGCAGGCTGAGCTGTCATCACAGCTTCCCGTGACAGCAACGACAGATCCAGTTCTCATGGCAAAGACCGCCGCCAAAAGTTCATTGTCAAAGGCCTCCGAACTTCAGGGATCATCCACAAAACGTCAACGCGCCCCGCCGACGATCGCGCCGGCAACGAATCCGCTTGTCGCGACCGATCGTCATGATGGGGATTCGACGGGAACCACCGGCGTGAGCGTGGCGGATTCCAATGTGTCGTCTGCCTGGAAAGACAGGCTGCTGTCCCACCTCGATCGCTACAAGCGTTATCCGGATGCAGCGCGCGCGCAGCATCAGGAAGGCACGGCGCTCTTGAGCTTCGGGATGAATCGCGAAGGCCGCGTGCTTACCTATTATCTGGTCCGCTCGTCCGGTTGCCGTGAACTCGACGACGAGGTTCTTGCGATGATCGAGCGCGCCTCGCCGCTGCCGCCGGCGCCGCCGGGGCTTAATGAACAGGTCGTGCAACTCGTGGTGCCGGTCCGGTTCAGGATGTAACGGCGAAGATCAGGCGGTTTCCGCGCGCAAATTTTGCATCGTCACTATTGTCGACGAGCGGCAACAGCCGTTGCGGGCGCGCGAGGTCGATCGACAGATTGTTCGCGGTGCGGAAGATATAAGACCCGGCGCGGCCGGTGTCGCGGTCGGCAGTTTCAGGACCAGGAGAGCGAGATATCTGACGGGCGTGGAAAATGATTAGCGGACCCGAGCGCACACGAGCGCCACGAGATACATCCGCTTCTTCGGTCGTCCGGAGACGTCGTGCTCGGCAGCGCAATTACCAGTGGTAGGCAATGCTCCCGGTAATGCGGCGGCGGTCGCCGTAGAAGCATGACGTGGGAAAGCCGCAGCTTGCGACATATTGGGTGTCGGCGACGTTGACGACGTTGATTGCGGCGCGCCAGTTTTTCGCCCATTCGTAGTGAACGGCGAGGTCGCCGAGCACCACGGACGGCACCGTAAGCGTATTGGCCGCGTCAACGAAAGACGAGCCGACGTAACGCACGCCGCCGCCAAAACCGAAGCCGTCCAGCCAGCCCTCCCGAACCGTGTAATCCATCCACAGCGAAGCGACCTGCCGTGGCTTGGCGGTCGGCACCGTGCCGATCAAGGTGGTATCGAGATCCTTGCTGACGAACAGCTCGTAGTTGGTATAGCTCGCGACCACCTTGAAATCGCGGGTGATATTGGCCAAGGCCTCCAGCTCGATGCCGCGCGACGTCACCTCGCCGTTCTGGATCTGGAAGTGCAAGTTGTTGGGATCGGTCGTCAGCGCATTCTTGCGCTTGAGATCGAACAACGCGATGCCGAACCGTGCGTCGAGGCCCGGAGGTTGATACTTCACGCCGACTTCTGTCTGCTCCCCGGTTTCCGGCAGCAGCAACTCGCCGGCGGCATTGACGCCAATGACCGGATTGTAGCTTGTGGCATAGGACGCATAGGGCGCGAGACCGTTGTCGAAATTGTAGATCAGGCCGGCGCGGCCGGAAAATTTGCTGTCCTGCCGACTCATCGAGGTATAAATCCGGTCGTTGTTGACCAGCTTGACCCAGTCGTTGCGGCCCGACAGAACCAGCGTGAACTGATTCCACTTGATCTGGTCCTGCAAATAGAGGCCGACCTGCCCCTGGGTCAGATAGATGTCCTGAAAAGGATCGCCGTCAAAGACCGTGTTGGTGCCATAAACCGGGTTGAGAAGGTTCAGGTCGGTGGCTGGTCCGTCGCCCTCCTTGTCGTCGAGCGCGTAATGTTTGAGATCGAGCCCGATCAGCGCGGTGTGCCGGAACGGGCCCGTGGCGAAGCGATACTCAAACTGATTGTCTAAATTGAGTTGGGTCGCTTTCGAGGCGGCAAGATAGTTGCCCCGCGCGAGGTCGGCGGCTTCCGGAGTGGTCGCATAACCCATCCCGTACAGGCCGGTGTAGTTCACATCGACGTGCGCCGCGCGGCCATTCTGGCGGAACGTCGCATTGTCGGAGAGACTCTTCTCGAACTGATAACTGACCATGTGTTGCGCGCGCGCGTAACGGTCGACGGCGGGATCGCCGGTGAACAGGTTCGTGGGTATCCGGCCGAACGGAGCGTCGGTCACGGTGCCGACATAAGGCAGCCAGTTCAGCGCCCTGGTCTTGTTGTAGGACGACATGGCGAAGACGGTCAGCCGCGTGTCGGCATCCGGCAGCCAGGTCACGGACGGCGCGATGAAATAGTTGTCGTCGTTGACGAAGTTGGTCTGCGAGCCGCCGCCCTGGATCTGGCCGACGACCCTGTAGAGAATCTTGCCGTCGCCCGGCTGTGTCGCGACCGGGCCTCCGAAGTCGAACTGGGTGTAAGCGTTGCCGAAATTGTTGACGCCGGCCTCGATATAGCGAACGGGCTCCGAGGGAGGCAGTTTGCTCACGGCGTTGACAATCCCGCCCGGCGACGATCCGCCGTAAAGAATTGCCGACGGCCCGCGCAACACCTCGACGCGCTCGAGATTGAACGGCTGCAGTTTCCAGCCGGCATAGCCAAAATAGAAAAGCTGCAGGCCATCGAGAAACAGCGACTCGTTCTGCGCGTCAAATCCGCGGATCGTGAACCAGTCATCGCGAAAATCCGTCCCGAAAGTCGCGGCCACGACTCCGGGCGTATAACGCAAGGTATTGTCGAATTTGGAAACCAGCTTCTGGTCGCGAATCTGTTCAGCGCCGATCACCGACAGCGACTGCGGAATCTCGACGATCGGCGTCGCCGTCTTGGTGCCGGTCATGCTCTGGTTGGCGACATAGCCGGTGACCGGACCCGATGCATTCTCGCCCTGCACATCGATCGTATCGAGCGAGATGGCGCCACCCGGCAGCACGCCGGCGGCGGAGGCCGCGGAGGAATCGACAATGGTCACGGTATTTGCGCTGGTGAAGCGGTAGGTGAGACCCGAGCCGGCGAGCAGGCGGGTCAGCGCCTGACTGCGCGTCAGTGTCCCCGCGATGCCGGGGCTGCGCCGTCCCGCGACAAGATTTGAAGGGAACAGCAGCCTCAGCCCGGCGCGGTCGGCAAACGCATTGAGTGCGCTGCCGAGATCCTGCGCCCTGATGTTGAAGGCAATCGCCTGCGACGCCCCCTGCTGCGGCGACCCGGTCTGGGCGACCGCAGCTTGGATGACTGCACCGCTCATCACAACCGCTAAAGCGGCCGCCGATCCCAGAAATACATCCCTGAGTGCGGACACCGCACCTTTGCCCCGCCCGGCTTCCCCTGTCTGACTCATCGTGTGATGCCTGCTGCCCCAATGATGCGCGTGAGGGTTACGGGCGATGACGTTTCCGCACCGTCCCTCCGAAGCAAGGACGAAACGGCTGCCGGAAACTTGCAGTGGCTTTTGTGAAAAAAGCTCATCCCCGTCATTGTCGGGCTTGACGGAGGTGCACCGTGTCCCGCGCGCGAAGCCGTGCTCCGCAAAAGCCGGTATCGCCATAGACGCCGAGCTTGGAACGGTCCCGGATCGGCAATGCAGTATTTCATACTGCGCATCCGGGACACGGGACTGACGAGGCGCGGATCGGTTCGTGTGATTGAAAACCGCTTCAGCGAATGATGGTCACGAAGGGCAGCCGCGTCATCTGCACCGGCAGCGTATCCTCGATCGTGTGCAAGATCGTTTCCGGATCGTTGAGATCGAAGACCCCCGTCACCTCCAGCGACCGTAGCCCGTCGCCCACCAGGACGATCGTCCCGCGGCGATAGCGCTCGATGTCGGCCACCACATCCGCCAGCGGACGACGATTGAAGATCAGTTTGCCGCGGCGCCACGCCGTTTCGATATCGGCATCGGCCGCCTCGGGCGCCGAGGGCCTTCCGCGCGGAAAGTAGCGAACGCGCTGATCCACCCGCGCCACGACCGGATCAGGCGCCTGATCCGTGGTGATCGCGACCACGCCTTCCACGACTGTCACGACGGCTTCGTCGGCGCGGATATCGATATCGAAAACGGTGCCGACGGCGCGCGTCTGCCCGGCTCCCGCCTCGACGACAAAAGGCCGGGCCGCATCGCGCGCAACCGCAAAGGTCGCCTGGCCTTCCAGCAGGGACAGCCGGCGCTCCGCCGCAGCGAACTCCACCGACAAGGCCGATCTGGCGTTGAGGAACACGGATGACCCGTCGGTAAGGGTGACCGTGCGCTGCTCTCCCACGTCCGTGGCGTAATCGGCAAACAGCCGCGGCCCGATGACGCCGGACCTCGCGAGAGCAAAGCCGGCCACGGCCAGCGTCCCGCCGCCCAGCACAGCCCGTCGCGTCACCCTGGCACGGCGCGCTCTTCGATCCAGCCTCTTGGCGCGATCGCCGGCAACGCCGACGCCATGCCAGATGGATTCGGCCTCGCACGCCGCCACTTCATGCTCCGCGCTTTGCCCCCGCCATGCCGCAAAAGCGGCATGGTCGTCAGCCGTGGCCCGCCCGGACTTGAGCCTGACGAGCCAGTCGATCGCGGCATCGCTCAGCGCAATATCGGCCTTTTGCCGCTCGTCATCCGGTCTCATCGCAATCAGCCCTTCACCCGCTGGCGTCAACCCACGCGCCAACGCGCCGGGTCCTCCTTCTAGGACGAAGCGAGTGGGCCGAACATAGACCGGTCCGGCGCAGATATCAGACCTGATGACGGTAATGATCGCGGCAATGGCGCAGCGCCTGCCCGAGATATTTCGCGACCATGCTCTCCGAGACCTTCAGCCGCGCGCCGATCTCCCGATGGGACAGTCCGTCGCAGCGGCTCAGGAGCAGCGCCGCCCGCGGCTTTGCCGGCAACCGGGCCAACGCAAGAGCCAGAAGACGAAGCTGGTCGCGATCAATGATGCAGACCTCCGGGGACGGTGCGTTATCCGCGACCGCCGCCAGCAGCGCCTCGTCGCTGACGCAATGGACGCTATGACGCCGCTCCTTGCGGACGAGGTCGATCGCAATGTTGCCGGCGACCCGTAAAATGAAAGCGTGATGATCGTGAATCGCGGCGGCGTCGCCCTTCATCCCCGCAAGTCGCAGCCATGTTTCCTGAAGTGCATCCTCGGCAAGTTCCTGCGACCCGGTGCGCTTCTTCAAATGCGCGCACAGCGCCTTCCATTGCCGGAGATAAACCGACATCACGTCGTCATCGGTGCCTGTTGTGGCCGCTGTATCCATGCTGCGATGCGCGATTCCAGGAGTGCTGGCGGCAAACCTTCAGCCGTAGCGGAGAAGGGTCCTCCGCAAATCCTGATAGAAGAACCGCAAAATCGTCGCAACGCCGATAGTTTAGATGCCTTCTAACAAAATGGTCAGAGAGCATGAGTCCGACCATCCGCTCGAAGCGCTTTCCATGCGGCCATTGCCGGTTTGCCCCGGCAATTCACCGTCTTTTTTCAAAAGGATCGGAACGCGTGGGTCATCAGAATTTGTACGTCATGCTGAGTTGCAGGCTGCGCGGCGCGCCCCAGGTGTAGCTGCTGTACCAGTTGTAAATTGAGTAATATTTCTTGTCGAACAGGTTTCGGACATTGAGTGAGGCCGAAAGATTCTCGTTGATCTTGTAGTTCGCCATCAGATCGACAACCCAATAGCTCGGTGCCGTGCTCCTGACGTCTTCGCCAATGACACCGTTCCAGACCTCATCGCTCCATGTGATGTCCTGCCACCGCGCGCCGCCGCCGACCGTCAGCCCGTCGAGCGCGCCATCGAGTTTGTAGGTGGTATAGAGAGTAAACTGGTTCTCGGGCGTCAGCGTCGAAACCTTGATGGTGTCGCGTTTCGACACACTGTGCGTGAAGCCGGCCTGGATCTGCCACTGCGGCGAAAGCTGGCCCGAGATTTCCAGCTCGAACCCCTTGGTGACGACGCCATCGATCGCCCGATAGGCAGGATTGCCATCCGGAGCAAGGCCGCCTGTTTCGACTGGATAGTTGTTCTGCTCGATCTCGAAATAGGCGGCGCTGGAGTTCAGACGTCCGTTGAAGAAAGCGGACTTTAGCCCAACCTCGTTGCTGGTGCCTTCCCGCGGCGGCAGGGTTATTCCTTGCTCGGTTTGCTCATATTGAGGCTGGAAGATGTCGGTATGGCTGCCGTAGATCGAGATGTGCTCATTGATGTCGAAGATCGCGCCGAAGTAAGGCACCACCACCGACTTGTCGATGCGCTGTTCATTCGCAGGATCCCAATAGGGACGCTGCGCGGATTCGTAGTGCACAAGGCGCGTGCCGGCGATCAGTTTCAGCCGGTCGTGCGGGTTGAACCGGAAGGCGGCATAGGCTGCGCGGTTCTGCACCAGTTCGTTACCCGTTCCGTCGAGGACCCATGCCGGCTGCTGAATGTTCCCGGTCCAGCTGTAGAAGTTCGGAACCGTGGGGTCATAGGCAGGATCGGCTGAGGAAATCGAATTGACCCAATGTCTTCTGGAAATGCTTCCTCCAAAAACGAGGTCATGCTTGCGTTCGAACAAATAGATGGGGCCGGTGGCATAGGCTTCGGCGACGTCGAGCTGGGTCTTGCCGAGAAACGCTCCGGACCAGATGCTGACGCCGGACCCGTCCAGAGGATTGGGGTTGCCGTTGCTCGCGGAGCCGAGCTGGGTGTCGTAGCCGTTGATCTGGCGCTTGAGTTGCACCTTGACGCGCCATTCGTTGTCGAAGCGATGCTCCAGCGTGGTGAACACGCTGTAGACATACTGTTCCCAACTGCTCCAGCGCGCGCCGGGATTGAACGAGCGAGGCATGTCGTTGAAGTCGCCGTTGCTGTCGAACAGCGGAATGCCGCCGAAGGATGTCCCCTTCGGCTGGTTGCGCTGATAGTGCGCGCCAACCGTGAACAGCGTGTCCGGCGTCAGGTCGGCTTCGAGAATGCCGTAGACCATCGAGCCACGGTTCGTGAAATGATCCATGTAGGAGCCGCGATCCTGATGGGTTGCAACAAAGCGGCCGCGCACGGTGCCTTCCTTGTTCAACGGTCCGCTCAGGTCGATTTCTACGCGATAGGTATCCCAGGAGCCGCCGCTGAGAGTGGCGTGCCCCTGGAAAGTCCGTGTCGGCTTTTTGCGGATCAGGTTGACGGTGGCTCCGGGATCGCCGCTGCCGGTCATCAGGCCGTTCGCGCCCTTCAGCACTTCCACCCGATCATACATCGCCGTGTCGCTGAGCGACTGCCCGGCGGGATAGCCGCTGTCGTAGTGGCCGGGCATTCCGTCATCCTGAAAATTCTGGATGGCGAAGCCGCGCGCATAATATTCGACGCGCTCGTTTTCATACGTCACCGTCGAGATGCCGGGGGTTTGGCGCATCACGTCGTCGACGGTGTTCAGGTTGAAATCCTCGATCTGCTGGCGCGTGATGACGCTGATCGATTGCGGCGTTTCGCGCGGCGTGAGTTGAAGCCGGGTCGCGCTCGCGGTCACGCTTGGCGTGTAGGAGCCGGTGCCTTCGGTCATGCCGGGATCGCTCGTCGAGGCTCCCTGTACATCGATCGTGTCGAGCGAGATGGCGCCGGACGGCGCCGCGCCGCCGATCGCGGCCGAGGGTTGTTGAATGGTGACGGTGTTGGCGCCGGTGACGGTATAGGTCACGCCGGTGCCGGCGAGGAGCCGCGCAAGCGCCTGTCCGCCTGATGCGGTCCCGGAAAAGCCGGGGGAGCGGATGCCGCTGAGATCAGCCGTCCGATAAGCGAGTTGCATTCCAGACTGATCGGCGAACGCGCGCAGCGCCGACGACAAGGGCTGTGCGGGAATCGCGAAATTGCGCGCCTGCGACTGTGCCGATGCGCTTTGAATTCCGGGCATCAAGGGCAAATTCAATGCGCCGATCGCCGCCGACATCAGAAGCGCGCGCGACAATCGGCGGATGCCCCCCGGCGTTCCGCCGCCATTGATAACGGCCATTCCCCAAGTCCCCCTTGCCTCTCGGTCCAACTCTCTCAGCAGCCCTGGAAGGGGCAGCGAGGCGAGGAGCAGCGGCTCGCCGCTATCATCTCCTCGCAGGCAAGACGCGCGGCAGGGGTCGATCTAAAAGGAAAGAGAAAACTTTTTGAGCGGTTCTAACCCGACGTCTTATCCGACCGCGATTTCAGCTTTTCGGGATCAGGCTCTGGCGTGGCCCCTATCGCTTGCCTTCGCCTTTCACGGGAGTCTTGGCCGGCGCGCGCGGCTGCTTCGTCGGCTTCTCGACGGTATTTTCTGCGGCGGTATTGATGTCGTCGATCAATTTGCTGACGCGCTCGGCATTGCTGCCAAGATCGTGTTCGAAATAACGCGACGCAGAGCGGATATCGACCCGCGACCCGTCGCTGTCGGGCGCGATGCGGATCGCGATGTCCTCGCGGAGCCCCAGGACCGGCGTTTTCGCTATGGCCTCGACATGGCCGGGTTGCCGCGGCTGCGGCGCACGCGAATCGATCACCAGCCATTTGCGCCGGGTGACAAGTTTCTGGACGATGTCGAAGGCACGTTGGGCCGTCACGTCCAACTCGACCGGTTCGATTTCCGGATAGGCCAGGCGCTGTTGCTCGGCGGAATAGAGTCCGGCGTAGACGGCGGTATTGGCGCCATCGGTGCCGCGCAGCCGCGCCAGTTCCTCGAACTGCGGCGGATTGATCGGGTCGGTGGTGATGTCGTGGATCGCCGGCAGGCTGCGGTAGCGCGCGGCAAGGTATGCGGGATAGGCCAGCACCAGCGTATTCAGAAGCAGCGCGGTCAGGATGCGGCCTATGCCGCGCGAGCCGTCCCGCCAGATCGCCACCAGGCCCGCAAACGCCGCCAGGATCGACAGCCCCGCGAAGGCGAGTGCGCCGAACAGCGTCGCCAGCGCGAAGTTCGTCTCGAGGAAGCCGAACCTGACGACCATGACGGAGACCACCGTCGCGACCGCCGAGAACACCGCAAGCCGTCTCGACCACGTCGCCAGCGCGGAGAACGGTTCGGATTGATACGGTGCGGAAAACCTGCGAGCCATGGGGCGCATCTCGTTGCGACAGGTAGTTCGTCGCGGGATCACCTAGGGCCTGTTTCAATACGTTGAATCAGACCCGTCGTTTATCTTTATATTTGAGCATGACCTGTTCCGAAAACCGGTTTCCACTTTTCGGGATCATGCTCTGGTGAAGTGGATTTGACATTCACGACCTCACTTGACCGCGGATTAACGATGCGAATGTCAAATCCAAACTCCACTAGCGCATTTTGTCATGCGGCGAAACGTCGGTGTCCGCGCGGGCGAGTGCGGTGAACTCGGCCGCCAGGAAATCCAGCAGCGCCCGCACCGAAGGCAGCAACCCGCGTCGTGACGAGAACACCGCATGGACGATGCCGGCGCGGGGTCTCCATTGCGGCAGCACGTCCACCAGCGCGCCCGCGTCGAGATCGGCCTTCACCACCATGGTCGGAAACTGCCCGACGCCAATGCCGCGCAAGGCCGCAAAGCGCAGCGCCACCATGTCTTCCGTGATCAGGCGTGGCGAATAGGGAATCAGCGCGGTGGCCTCGCCGGGGCCGTCGAGGCACCATTCGTGACGCTGATGCGGCGGCCCCCAGCCGATGCTGGGAAGCATGGCGAGATCGGCGGGAACAGGCGGGTGGCTCAGTCCTTTCAGCAGCGCTGGGTTCGCCACCAGCCGCTGTGTGCTCTCGGCCAGCACGCGCATCACCAGATCGTTGTCCTCCAGCGGTGGAAAGCGCACGCGCAGGGCGATATCGATACCCTCCGCGATCACGTCCACCCGGCGCGGCGTGCTTTCCAGATGCACCTCGACGTCCGGACACTCGGCCATGAAGCGGGCGACCATCTCGCCGACCTGAAAGTACAGGAGCGGCGGTGGACAGCTCATGCGAACGACGCCTTGTGGTTGGTTGCGCGAGCGGTCGATCAGTTCCTGCGCCGCATCGGCTTCCACCAGCATCGCAACGCAGTGGCGGTAATAATCCCGCCCGATCTCGGTCACGCTGAAGCGCCGGGTGGAACGCTGGATCAGCCGCACCCCCAGCCGGTCCTCCAGAAGCGCGATGCGGCGGCTCAGCCGGGAGCGCGGCATCCCCAGCGCGCGGGCGGCGGCGGCGAAGCCGCCGTGATCGACCACCTGCACGAAGTAATAGAGGTCGTTGAGGTCTCGCGTCATTGTCTCATTTATAGGACAGTGATGCGCGATATTGCCAGCTACCGGGCTGTTTGTCTCGCCCATATCCTCCTTGGCAACGCACAGCGGCCATCCGGGCCGCCCTGAAGGAGGGTTCATCATGCGAAAGGTTCTCGGTGTTTTCAGCGGTCCCCAGCAGCATTGGGTGGGCGACGGTTTTCCGGTGCGATCGCTATTCTCGCACGCCAGCCATGGCGGCCATGTCAGCCCGTTCCTGCTGCTGGACTATGCCGGCCCGGCGAATTTCACCCCGGCCGAGCAGCCGCGCGGCGTTGGCGTCCATCCGCATCGCGGCTTCGAGACCGTCACCATTGTCTATCAGGGTGAGGTCGAGCACCGCGATTCCACCGGCAACGGCGGGCTGATCGGGCCGGGCGATGTGCAGTGGATGACGGCAGCCTCAGGCATCCTGCATGAGGAGTTCCACTCGCGCGCCTTCACCAAAAAGGGCGGCATGCTGGAGATGGTGCAGCTCTGGGTCAACCTGCCGGCCAGAGCGAAGAACGCTGATCCCGGCTACCAGACCTTGCTCGATGCCGACATTCCGGCGGTCGACCTTCCGGACGGCGCCGGCAGGCTGCGGGTGATCGCGGGCGAGTTCGACGGCCGCATGGGACCGGCGAAGACCTTCACCCCGATCGACATTTACGACGTGAAGCTCAACCGCAACGGCATCGCGACGATCAATCCGCGTGACGGCCACACCGTCGCGGTGGTGGTGCTCAAGGGCACGGTGCTGGTGAACGGCGGCGAGATCGCGCGGGAAGCACAGTTCGCGTTGCTCGATCGCAGCGGTGGCGAAGTGAGGCTGGAAGCCAATGGCGAAGCCTCGGTGCTGGTGCTCTCGGGCGAACCGATCGAGGAGCCGGTGGTGATGCAGGGCCCGTTCGTCATGAACACGACGGACGAAATCCGTCAGGCCATGATCGATTTCCAGAGCGGCCGTTTTGGAACCCTGGAGCCGGTCGCGTCTGACGCCTGACCGAATCAGCGCGCGGGAGGCGGTACGCCGCTTCCGCTTTTGACATTGTCCCTCCTTGCTGGGGGCGACCTACGCCGCCGCGCTTGGCAGCTTGTAATCCTTGAACTGCTCGCGCAGCGCCGTTTTCAGGATCTTTCCGGTGGCGGTATGGGGAATGCTGTCGACGATGGCGACGTCGTCGGGCATCCACCACCCGGAGATCTTGCCGTCCATGAAACCGAGAATCTCCTCGCGCGTCACGCTCGCGCCCTCCTTGAGCTGAAGGATCAGGAGCGGGCGTTCGCCCCACTTCGGATGAGGCACGCCGATCACGGCGGCTTCCGCCACCTTGGGATGGCCGACCGCGAGATTTTCCAGATCGATCGAGGAAATCCATTCGCCTCCCGACTTGATCACGTCCTTCGATCGGTCCGTGATCCGCACATAGCCATGCTCGTCGATGGTGGCGACGTCGCCGGTGTCGAAGAAGCCCTGCGCGTCGAGGATATCGTCCTTGATGCGGTAGTAGGAGCCGGAGATCGCGGGGCCTCGCACCTTGAGCCGTCCCGGAGTCTTGCCGTCCCACGGCAGTTCCTTGCCGGCGTCGTCGGTGATCTTCATTTCGACCAGGAACGGCGCGTATCCCTGCATCTGCAGCCGGTCGAGCCGGGCGTCGCCTTGGAGGTGGCTGAACTCGCCCTGCAGCGCGCCGACGGTGCCGAGCGGCGACATTTCCGTCATGCCCCATGCGTGGCGAACCTCGACGCCCATGTCGTCGAAGGCCTTGATCGTCGAGCGCGGCATCGCCGAGCCGCCGCAGTTCAAAACCTTGAGGTCCGGCAGCTTCAGGTTGTTCTTCTCCATGTGCTGCAACAGCATCAGCCACACGGTGGGCACGCCGGCGGTGACGGTGACCTTCTCCGTCGACAGCAGGTCGTAGACCGATGCGCCGTCGAGCCTGGCGCCGGGCATCACCAGGCGGGTGCCCATGGCCGGCGCCGAGAACGCGATTCCCCAGCTATTGGCATGGAACAGCGGCACCACCGGCAGCAAAGTATCCTTCGATGCCGCACCCAGCGCGTCGCCGGAGTTGGCTATCATCGCGTGCAGCACGTTGGAGCGATGCGAATACACGACGCCCTTCGGATCGCCCGTGGTTCCGGAGGTGTAGCACATCGCCGCCGCGGTATTCTCGTCGAACATTCTCCAGGCAAAGTCGCCGTCCGCTTCCGCGATCCAGTCTTCGTAGGCGACCGCGTTTTTCAACGTGGTCGGCGGCATGTGCGCGCTGTCGGTGAGAACGATGTAGCGTTCGACGCTCGGCAACTTGCCGGCGATCTTTTCCAGGATGGGAATGAACGTGCTATCGATCATCACGATGCGGTCTTGCGCATGGTTGATGATCCAGGCGATCTGGTCGGGAAACAAACGGGGGTTGACGGTATGGCAGACGGCGCCGATGCCCATGATGCCGTACCAGGTCTCCAGATGACGCCAGGTGTTCCATGCGATGGTGGCGACGCGGTCGCCGAGCTTGATGCCTTCGCGATCGAGCCGCTGGGCGACTTTCAGTGCGCGACGGCGAATGTCGGCGTAGTTTGTCCGATGGATCGGTCCCTCGACCGATCGCGTGACCACCTCGCGCTTGCCGTGGACCTTTGCCGCCTGATCGATGATCCGATGACACAGCAAGGGCCAGT
Organism: Bradyrhizobiaceae bacterium; assembly: GCA_044508545.1. Lineage (GTDB taxonomy): Bacteria > Pseudomonadota > Alphaproteobacteria > Rhizobiales > Xanthobacteraceae > Nitrobacter. Next base: position 30,487 of record JBIQHO010000002.1, read on the forward strand.
CCTGCATCAAGCCGTGCATTCGAATATCCCTCCTGATCCGCGCGCGGCGTCGGTTATCGTTGCCTCGCAAGGGGTTGGCATGAGCAAGTTTAACGCGGGGAGGAGGCGTCGCATACGGCCTTGCACAGGATTGGGCCGCGACCGATTGGCCATGGTTGTGTTCGCCGCCGTCGTCATGACGCCGGCGGCGGTGTCGGCGGCAACCAGGATTCCATTGCCGCAACCTCGCCCCGCCGCGCTGGCGCCCGCGGGACAGGCAGGCAGGCAGGCGAGCGAGACCGCACCGGCGATGCCTGAAACGCCGCCGTCGCCTACCGCCTGCCGTCTGGCGCTGACCGATGCGGTGGCCATCGCACCGAGCATTCCCGCGATCACCGGGCCGGGCGCGTGCGGCGGTGACGATCTGGTTCGGCTCGAAGCGGTCGTGCTGGCGGATCGAAGCCGCGTTCCTGTCAAACCGGCCGCCACGCTGCGCTGTTCGATGGCGTCTGCGATCGCCGACTGGATTCGCACCGACATGGCCTCGCTGGCGGAGGGGCTGGGAAGCCGTGTCAGCGAACTCGACAATTTCGATTCGTTCGAATGCCGGGGACGCAATCGGGTTGCCGGTGCAAAACTGTCCGAGCACGGGCGCGCCAATGCGCTCGATATTCGTGCGATCAGGCTTGCCAATGGCCGGACCATTGCGCTGACCGATCGTAACGTCCCGCACGAGTTGCGTGAAACGATGATGAAGTCGGCCTGCATGCGGTTCATGACCGTGTTGGGACCGGGCTCGGACGGGTACCACGAAGACCACATCCATCTCGATCTTGCCGAACGCCGGAACGGTTACCGGATCTGTCAGTGGGGAATTGACGATCCGATGCCCGCGGTCGCGCCATTGCTGCCGGCCGAACGCCCGGCGGAAGCATCACCGCGCGAAACAGCGGAAGAAAAGGGCAAGGCGTCGGAAGCGCCCCGGGAAGGTGCGGCGGCGTCTCGGGCCGCCTCACCACGAGCCGTGCCCGTGGCCTCTCCGCCGGCGCAGGTAATCCCCGAGCCACGGAGGCGACCTGCGGCCGCCGATGCGGCAGGCAAGGCGGGGTCGTCGCCATCTGCTGCGGGGCCGTCGACGCGGCTTTCAACCGCAAAGCCTGTGAAACGCAAGCGCAGGCGGCACTCCGACTTGCCGCCATTCCTCCGGCCGTTGTTCGACTGACAGCCAAGTTCGACTGACAGCCAAGCCAAACGTTTTCCAAACAGACGACGGAGAAAAAATAAAAGCGCCGGAGAACCGGCGCTTTTACAAATTTCGGACGTGGTTTCGATCAGTTAAAACTGCCGCCGCCGCCCTGCAACGCCATCCTGGAACTGTATGGGGAGTCGCCGTGATGCGGCTCAAGCACGACCACCACCGTTCCCAGCCTGACGCGATCGTAAAGATCGATGACGTCCTCGTTGGTCATGCGGATGCAGCCCGATGAAATCGAGGCGCCGATATATTCCGGCTGGTTGGTGCCATGGATGCGGAACAGCGTGTCCTTGCCATTGGAGTAGAGATACATCGCCCGCGATCCCATCGGATTGTCGGGACCCGGAGGCACGAACTTCGGCACGCCGAGGCGTTCGATTTCGCCAGGCGTCGGGTGCCAGGCGGGCCATTCGGTCTTGGCGCCCACCTTCGCGATGCCGGACCACGCCATCGCTTCTTCGCCGACGGTGATGCCGTAACGGATCGCCTTGCCGCCGTCGAGCACGTAATAGAGGTAGTGATTGTCGGAATCGACCACGATCGAGCCGGGCGTTTCCTTGCGATGATAGTCGACGATGGCGCGGCGGAACGGCGCGGCCACCGGCGTCCTCACGTAGGAGACCTTGGACAGCAACTCCTTGTCGCGCGGCTTCAAGTTGCTGGTGCTGGCGGCCTCGTAATGCGTGGCCTGCATGCAGCCTGACAGCATCAGGCCCGCGGCCAGGATTCCAAGCGTAACCCGAAAAGACGACATTGTGGTCTTCCAAATACCCCGTTGAATCATGGTCGTTTGCACCCGAACCGCCACGATTCCTCTGCCATCTATTATTGTCAAACTTCCCCGGAACTCCAGCACTTAGAAGATTCTGCCGCTACGCAGCGTCGTATCTGTGGTATTTTTGCCGCAAAAATGCGGCTCGCCGCCGGGATGTCGCCGCCGCAAGCGGGATGCGTGCGTTGCCGCGACAGACAAACCACCGCATCCGGCCACCGCGGCGGCCCTTGCGGCTTGCCAAATCGATGCGATCTGGCGCACTTCAGCTTGTCCGCGGCACGCGCGAAACCCACGCCGCCATCTCCGGAGGTCCCATGCTCTCGATCTTCGCGCCGGTCGGAACCGCGCTGCTGAAGACCTGCCCGGACGACCTTGCAGCGCTGCCCGACAACGCGGTGTGGATCGATCTCGAGAAGCCGACCCTGGGCGAGGATCGCGCCGTGGAGCGGCTCGTCGGGATCGCGGTGCCGACCCGGGAGGATATGCAGGAGATCGAGATTTCCAGCCGCCTCTACCTTGAGAAGGGCGCGCGCTACATGACCGCGAGCCTGATGTGCGGCAGCGAAACCGGCGCGCCGCGCATCACCCCGGTCACCTTCATCCTGTCCAACCACCGACTCGTCACCGTGCGCCACGATGCGCCGCGGCCGTTCATGCTGGTGGAAAACAAGCTGGCGCGCGCCGCCCCGCACGGCCTGACCGGCGAGGGCGTGCTGCTCGAACTGCTCGACGCCGTGATCGACCGCTGCGCCGACATCCTTGAGCGTGCCGGCGCCGATGTCGATCAGGTCAGCCACGATATCTTCGAGCCGGATGAATCCGCGCGCACCGGTCACGCCAAGCGCTATTCCGAAATCCTGATCGCGATCGGCCGCAAGGGCGACCTCACCTCGAAAGTCCGCGAGAGTCTTGTCTCGATCGGCCGCCTCGTCACCTTCGTCGCGACCGCCACCGAATCCGACAGCATCCGATGGTCGAAGGAGATGCGCGCGCAACTCAAGACCATGCAGCGCGACGTCGCCTCGCTGACCGATCACGCCTCCTATCTGTCGAACAAGATCACCTTCGTGCTCGATGCGATGCTCGGCGTCGTCAATCTCGAGCAGAACAACATCATCAAGCTGTTTTCGGTGATGGCGGTGGTTTTGATGCCGCCGACGCTGATCGCCTCGGTCTACGGCATGAACTTCAAGATGATGCCGGAACTGGAATGGCCGCACGGCTATCCGTTTGCGCTCGCCATGATGGTGATCGCCGCGGTGCTGCCCTACATGGTGTTCAAGTGGAAGAAGTGGCTGTGAGCGGAAGTAAGGCAATGCGGAGTTTGCACGATTGAAGATCGCGCAGATCCCGCCACATTTTTCCTCGTAAAATTTGAGCGTTCGCCTGAACGGTTTTCAAAAAAAATTGCTGCCATAACCCGTGAATGAAATCACGGGGACCGCAATGGTTGAGAAAATCATAACAGGGGATCGCAATGTCCTCGATTTTCGCAGCTATCAACAGTTGCGTAGATTCGGTTCGGACAACGGCGCCGTGCGTCGTTCGTCCGCTCGCACATGTCGGCATTGCGGCGCCGCGCTGCTCGATGGCGAGAGCGATGACGATTGTTCCAGCGCGGGAGTCGGGACGCCCGCGCTACGCGCGCCGCCACGCCGGTTTTGTGCGGAGTGATGCGGTGTTGCGGCGGGACTATACGTGCTGACCGCCGTTGATGTGGATCTCGGCGCCGTTGACGTATGAACTCGTCTCCGTGCACAGCACGTAGACGATCTTCGCCACCTCATCCGGCGTGCCGAGTCGGCGCAACGGGATCTGCCGCTGGACGATCTTCTCGGTGCCCGGCGACAGGATCGAGGTGTCGATCTCGCCCGGCGCGATCGCATTGACGCGCACGCCGATGCGGCCGAAGTCCGCCGCCATCTCGCGGGTCAGCGAGGCCAGCGCCGCTTTCGAGGTCGCATAGGCCGCGCCCGCGAACGGATGGACGCGCGAACCGGCGATCGAGGTGACGTTCACGACGGAACCCTTCGCGGCCTTCAATTCGCCGATCAGTCCGCGCGCCAGCATGATCGGCGCCATGAAGTTGACGCGGAACACCTTCTCCCAGGTTTCCATGTCGGTGTTCAGCGAGCCGAGCCGCGCGCCGCCTTCGCCCTTCGGCGAGATCGCGGCATTGTTGACCAGCGCGTGCAGCCTGCCGCCCTCGAGCCGGGAGCGGATCTCCCGGATCGCCTGCATCGTATTTTCAGGATCGGACAGGTCGACCTGGATGTGATCCTCGGGCCCGGCGTCCCACGGGCACTGCTCCGGAAACGGATGCCTCGAACAGGTGATGACGCGCCACCCCGCGCTGGAAAAGCGGATCACGGTCGCATGGCCGATGCCGCGGCTCGCGCCGGTCAGCAGCAGCGTGCGGCGCGGCGCGTTGGGGTCGACCACCGCCGCCATATCGGTTCGAGGGTTTGCCTTGTCGGGGGTCATGGGTACAGCCTTGTCTTGGTCCACGGCGCGTCAGGCGCCGTGCGGCGGAACTGGATGCGGTCGTGCAGGCGGAACGGGCGGTCGTGCCAGAATTCGAACTGCATCGGCGCGATCCGCCAGCCGCTCCAGCCCGGCGGCCGCGGCACGCTGCCGACAATGTATTTTGCGGCTTCCTTCGCGATCGCCTGTTCGAAGGCAAAGCGGCTTTCCAGCGGCTGCGACTGCCTGCTGGCCCAGGCGCCGATCTGCGCCTGCTTCGGGCGGGTGGCGAAATAGGCATCGGCCTCGGCGTCGGTGACGGGCGTCACGGGTCCGCGCACGCGGACC
>JBIQHO010000307.1:0-4321 GCA_044508545.1 Bradyrhizobiaceae bacterium
TTCGAGACGCCAAGCCAATAGGATGTTGGAGGGAAGTGACCGACAAGACGGACGATGGCGGCGGCCGCGTCCGGAAAACCGGCTTGGGGCTCGGCGTCGGCGACCGGACTTGCAGCGCGACGCGAACTTGCGGGTTGCTAAACACGAGGGCGTGGACTGACATGGCGAACAATCCCAAGAAGATCAAAGATCCAACGGAGGTCGCTCTTTCTGCCATTCAGGAGGCGCTGAACGTCGGCGAGGCGTCAGCGGGCAATCCGGACCAGACCCGCACCGACCTCAGCCCCTACGCCCCCGCGATCCACGGCGAGGACGGATTTGACGCCCGCGCCACCACGGACCGGCCGTTCGGCGCCTCTGAATTCGGCGCTTCCGAGGAAGAGGCGCCACTCTTCACGCGGCGGCCCGCCAACGACGACCGCGAAACGATCGGACAGATTCTTCAGGCGATCCAGCAGGGCCGCCCCGCCCGCAACATCTATACGCTCGCCTCGCTTTTCGCGGGCATCTGGATTCTCGGCGCCGGCTTTCTGACCATCAGCTTCCTGCCCTCGCTGCAGGCCGCGATGGGCCAGGGCAGCGGCGGCATGCTCGCCCTCGCCGGCCTGATCGCCCTGTTTTTTGCTCCCGTGCTGCTGTTCTACTTTTTGGCAAGCCTGGCCTGGCGCGGTCAGGAACTCCGCATGATCGCGCAGTCAATGGCGCAGGTGGCCATCCGGTTCTCCGAGCCGGAGGGCCTCGCCAGCGACTCGGTGGTGACGGTTGGACAGGCGATCCGGCGCGAAGTCGCCGCGATGGGCGACGGCGTCGAGCGCGCCATTGCGCGCGCCGGCGAACTGGAAGCCCTGGTCGCCAACGAGGTCGCCGCGCTGGAACGCGCCTATTCCGACAACGAAGTGCGGATTCGCGCATTGCTTCAGGATATCGCGCTCCAGCGCGACAATCTCGTCGGCCAGGCCGAGCAGGTCCGCAGCGCCATATCGGGGGTCCAGATCGACCTGCGACACGATATCGCACTGATCAGCGATGCCATCGCCGCACGCGTCGACGAGGTTGCAAAAGGCATCACCGGTGCGCTGGAAGAGCGCGGCGAGCACATCACGACGGCGCTCAGCAATGCCGGCGACAATATGATCCTCGCCCTCGGCGAACGTGGCGGCGACCTGCTCGATCGGCTTGAGGAAGCCAGCGCCGAGACCGCGCGCGCCGTGCTCGACGCCAGCGAGCGCCTGACCAGCAGCCTCAACTTCAAGACCGGCCACGTCCACGACGAGTTCTCCGATCTCGCCGACCGCGTCCAAGAGATGCTCAGCGAACGGGTCGACCGGATTACAAACGACTTCGAGCAAAAGTCGGCGTCCATTGTCGAAGGAATTTCCGACCGCACCGAACAGGTCCATGACTCGCTGAAGAGTTCCAGCGACTCCCTGCTGGTGGAGCTTGAGCTTCGCGGCGTCGACCTCGCCGGAAAGATCGACGAGGCCGGCAACAGGCTGGCAACCCGGATTCTGTCATGCGGCGACAAGGCGGGCGAAGCGCTTGACGTCACGGTCAATACGCTGGTGGCCAAGGTCGCCACCCAGACCGAATCCGCGCACGATACGCTCAGCCTCCAGATGAGCGCGTTCGACCAGCTCATGAAAGACCAGGGCGCCGAACTCGCGGAGAAGTTTGCGCGCGACAGCGGCACGCTCGGCGCGCTCATTACCCGCCACATCTCGGAATTCGACCGCACGGTGAAAACGTTTGGCGGCGAGATCGTCGATCGCCTGGGCCAGCGCACCGAGGATATCGCCCGGAGCATGAAGGCCTATGTCGATACCTTCGATTCGCGCCTGACGTCCAGCGGAGGCGAGATCAGCGCCGTGCTGGATCAGCGTCTGGCGCAGTTCGAAACCGCGCTCCAGTCGCGCGTCACCAGCCTCGACGCTTCGTTCGATGCCAAAATCAGCACGTTCGACGAATCCGTCAGCGGCCGCATGGCGCTGCTCGAGCAAACACTCGATTCGCGCGCAAGATCGGTCACGGAAACGATCGACAGCCGGCTCGGCACGCTCACCTCCTCGCTGTCCGATGGCGCCGCCCACGCGATCGACTCGATCGAGAGCCGCCTCGCCCACTTCGCAACATCGTTGAACGACGGCGCAACGCAGGCCGTCGTAGCGCTCGAAGATCGCATCTCGGGAGTGACCAAAACCATCGACGATCGCAGCGAATTGCTCGCGGATACGATCGTGGCGCGATTCCAGCAAATCCATCATGGCCTCGACGAGCGCGTCGGCTTTGTCGCGACCACGATCGAAACGCGCGTCGCCCAGTTCGAGGACCTGCTCGGATCGCGGATCGAAGCCGTGGCCGGTCGCTTTGAAACGAGCGGACGGCAGGCCAGCGAGGTTCTGCTGACGCGGGCCGAGGAGCTGTCGCATGGCATCAAGTCTCATGTCGACGACGCGGAGCGCTCGCTGACCAATCTGGTGGTCAATACCAGCGAAACCATTCAGACCGGCGCGCGCGCCGCCCAGCAGTCCCTGCTTTCGGTTTCGACCGAGGTGGGCGCCCAACTGCAATTGACCTCGACCGAGGTGGAGCGCGCGCTGACATCCGCCGGAACCGCCGCCGCCGACGCTATCCTCCACAGCGCCCGCGATGCGCAGATGACGCTGATCAACTCATCCGCCGAGACGGCGAGCCAGGTCAAATCCCTGTCGACGGAGATCGAGCAGATGCTGTCCACCGCCGGCACCGGCACCGTGGATTCAGTTCTCGCCGGCGCGCGCGCGGCGCAGACCACGCTGGTCGAAGCGTCCTCGGACGCCGCGACTCATGTCAAATCGCTCGCAAGCGACATCGAGCGGACCATGACGGCGGTGGGCACCAACACGGCCGCCGCCATTCTCGGCAGCGCACGCGAAGCGCAGAGCACGCTCTCCGCCGCCTCCGCCGATGCCACAAGCCACGTCAAGTCGCTGGCGAGCGAGGTCGAGCGGACGTTGACGGCGGTGAGCGCCGACTCCGCCGCGACTATCCTCGGCAGCGCGCGCGAGGCCCAGAGCACGCTCACCACCGCCTCCACCGATGCCGCAAGCCAGGTCAAGTCGCTGGCGGGCGAGATCGAGCGGACGTTGACGGCGGCGAGCGCCGATTCCGCCGCAACCATCCTGGGCAGCGCGCGCGAGGCCCAGAACACGCTCACCACCGCCTCCACCGAGGCCGCAAGCCAGGTCAAGTCGCTGGCGGGCGACGTCGAGCGGACGTTGACCGCGGCGGGCGCCAACACGGCCGCCACCATTCTCGGCAGCGCGCGCGAGGCCCAGAGCGCGCTCACCACGAGCTCCGCCGACTCGGCCAGCCAGATCAAGGCGATCTCTCTGGACATCGAACGCACCCTCCACGCCGCCGCGGCGAATACCACGGAGATCATTCAGGCCAGCGCGCAGAATGCGCAGACCTCCCTCGTCTCCGCTTCGGATGAAGTCAGCACCAAGGTCAAGTCGGTGTCGGCCGATGCCGAGCGGCTGATCTTCGCCGCCAGCGGCAGCTTCGGCACGGCGATCACGGATAAAACCGGCGAAATCGTCAACTATGTCCAGCAGCAGACGGATCGTCTCTCGGACATCATCGACAGCAAGCGTGGCGCGCTGGTCGAAGCTCTCGGCGGCAAGGCCGATCAGCTCAACTCCGATATCGGCCGGGTCACCGCCGACGCTCTCAAGTCGATCGAGGTCAAGGGCCAGACATTGTCGCAGTCGATCATTGCGAACGGCTCCGAGGTGGTCCGCACCATCACCAATGCGGGCGAGCTGGCGACCGGCGCGATCACCAAGTCGATGAAGGATCTCGAACAGGCGTCGCGCTCGGCCATCGAGCAGTCGCGGCAGGCATCCATTACAGCCGTCACCGACATGCAGGAGACCGGCAAGATACTGCGCACCGATACGGTCGCGTTGTTCGAGCGGCTGCGCGAAGGCAACATCCTTCTTCAGGAAGTCCTTACCGGTGCGCACGAAAACCTCAATTCTCTGGAACGCGCACTCGTCACGCGCGTGGCCGACTTCGTATCGACCATGAAGGACGTCACCTCGCAAAACGGCCTGGCGACGCAGACGCTGGAGGATCAATTGGCGGTGTTCAACGCCAAGGCTTCCCGGGCTCTTGACGACCTGGGCACGCTGTCCAGCCAGTTCGAGACCCACGGAAACATTCTGGTCGAAGCTGCCGCGCGGGTCGAGCAAAGCAACCGGAGCGCCGCATTGTCGGTCGAGGAACGCAAGTCCGTGCTCGAATCGCTCGTGGCGACAATTGACTCGCGGACGACCGATTT
>JBIQHO010000308.1:0-4289 GCA_044508545.1 Bradyrhizobiaceae bacterium
TGAGCGGCTCGGTCGTCCTCCTCCATCTCGCTGGCGCCGTGGCGCTGATGCTGTTCGCCACCCGCATGGTCAAGACCGGCGTCGAGCGCGCCTATGGCGACGTGCTGCGCCACCGGTTGCGCGCCACCATGCGCAATCCCTTCATGGCGGTGGTGGCGGGCACGGGGCTGGCCATCGCGCTGCAAAGCTCGACGGCGGTGACGCTTCTGGTGAGCTCCTTCGCGGGCGCCGGCATCGTCTCGGGCGCGGCCGGGCAACTGGCGGTGCGCGGTGCCGAGATCGGCTCGGCCATCGTCGCCAAGCTGCTGACCTTCGACCTGACGCTGCTGGTGCCGCTGTGCCTGATCGCCGGCACCTTCATGTTCATGGCGACGGAACGGCGCGACTGGCGCCAGATCGGCCGCATCCTGGTCGGCATCGGCCTGCTCATCCTTTCGCTGGAGATGATCGGCCAGGCGTCCGAGCCGCTGCGCGAAAGCCGGCTCCTGCCGGTCATCATCGACTATTTCTCCGGCGACCCCGTCACCGCCTTCCTGCTGGCGGCCCTCGTCACCTGGCTGTTCCAGTCCTCCATCGCCGCCGTGCTGTTGATGGCCACGCTGGCCGGCCGCGGCCTCATCACGCCGGAACTGGGCGTGGTGCTGGTGCTGGGCGTCAATCTCGGCTCGTCGGTCATCGCGCCGATGCTGACCCGCACGGCCGACGCCGCCGTGCGCATCGTGCCCATCGGCAACCTCCTGATGCGGGGCATGGGCTCGGTTGTCATGCTGGTGCTGTTCATGGCCTTCAGGCCGAACGTGGCCTTCATCGGCGCCACCGCCTCCGACCAGATCGTCAACGCCCACATCCTGTTCAACGTCGTCATCCTGCTGGCGGGGCTGCCGCTGGCGGGCATCGTCTATCGCGCCTCGGAGCGGATCGTGGCGCTGGCCGCCCCGGCAAAAACGGCCGATGCGCTTCAGGTGACGGAGCTTTCCGCGCTCAACGAGGCCGCGCTCGGCACCCCGTCCCAGGCGCTGGCCAACGCCACGCGCGAGGTGGTGCGCATCTGCGACACGGTCGAGGTCATGCTCAAGCGCATCATCGAACTGTACGAGGATGCCGACGACGCCAGGATCAAGGCGCTCGCCGCCCTGGACGACCGCGTGGACGCCAAGCACGCCGCCGTGAAGCTTTACCTCGCCAAGATAACGCGGAACCCGCTGACCGAGGCCGAAGCGTTGCGCTGCCAGGAACTGATCGGCGCCTGCGTGAAGCTGGAGCAGGTGGGCGACATCATCGTGCGCAACATGCTGGTGCATGTGCGCAAGAAGGTCGAGCACGGGCTGGAGTTCACGCCCGAGGGCTGGCGCGAGCTGACGGCGTTCCACGCCTCGGTCCTGGCCAACGCGCGCATGGCCTTCAACGTGCTGGTCTCGCACGACACGGAAACGGCCCGCCAGCTCGTGCTGGAGAAGGACCGGCTGCGGGATCTCGAAAAGCAGACCAGCCAGAGCCACTTCCTGCGCCTGCGCGACGGCACCCCGAAATCGATCGAGACCAGCGCCATCCACCTCGACACCATCCGCGACCTCAAGCAGATCAACTCGCTGCTGGCCTCGATCGCCTATCCGGTGCTGGAGGAGCACGGCCTGCTGCGCGACTCGCGCCTGAAGGCGGGCTGACGCCGCGAGCCGGCGTAGCCCTATTCACTCCAAGATCAATTCCAAGAAAAGCGGGAACCGGTTTTCCGTTGGCAATTGCGTATAAACAACGAGATGGAGCGTTTCATGATTCTGAAGAAAATCTGAAACGCTCCAATAGGCCGCTCTATCAGCTATTTCTTCCGACAAATTCCGCTATCTGCGCCGCAGTCCGCCGTGAATTTTCCCAGTTCGGGGAATGTCCGCAATCTGCATTCAGCCAGATCTCCGAGTTCGGCAACGCATTCGCAAGTTTCCTTTGCGCGGCTTCGTCGAATATTTCATCCTTGCCCCCTCCAAGCACCAATGTTGGAGTTTTCAGCGAATGCAAAGCTCCCTCGTCGAAATCGGCGGGACGGTAGTCGATAAGCCCCTTGAGCGCCGACGACCACACATGCGTGGGGAGCAGGCTGCTTTCGTTGACGATACCCTCCATCGACATGGAGGGATCGATCGGTCCGACACAGGTTCCTCCCTGGAAGCTCCAAACGAAGTCGGAAGGAACAGGATCGTTGAACTCGAGCGTTTCACTATAAACGCTTCGAAGGACAGGGTTGTCGGCGGTAACCGCACTTCCGATCAGGACAAGGCTAGAAACGCTGTCTGGATTGCTGAGTGCAATGCTCTGGGCGACGAAGGTTCCCATGGAATGCCCCACGATTGCCGAACGCTTAATGCCCATCAAGCGCATGAACTCCACAACATCGGCGGCATACCCTTGGATCGAGTACTCCTGCTTCGGTTTGGATGAGCGGCCGTGCCCTAGTAGACTTGGCGCGAAAACCGCGAAGTTTTGCGGCAAGAAGTCCATCACACCTTTGAACGAATACCAACTGTCGGCATATCCGTGGATCAGGACGATTGGCTCATCTCCGCCAGGCCGGCGCACATACTCCATGGTGTTCCCATCAGGCAGTATCAGCTGCTTAAGATCGTAAGACATGACCTGATCCTACTCGCTGACTGGCGATGCGAGGGGATTGGAAACGTCTATCTCGACTTGATGAGATCGCCACCAACCGAGCATGGCGACAACCACGATGGCAGTCGGGATAAGCCAAACCCTCCATGTTTCATCACCCGTCAGGAGCGAAAGGTTGGTTAGAGCAAGAAGGAGGAAGCCGCCGAGGCCAGCGATCGCAAGGATTGGAGAAAAACGGTTTTGCCACACAGTCGTCCCGCGCCGATCCACGCTGAAGAATCTCACGATGGCAACGCAGACCAACAGCTGCACAATCAAGATTCCAAGCGCGGATGCCGCAGCCAGCCATGAATAGAGGATAGTGTATGGATCGAGCTTTAGCGTTGCGGCAATACAAATGAAGATCATCGCCCCAATGGTGTAAGACCGGCATGCGAGCCGCGGCGAACGATGTACGGGATCGGCGGCACCAAGCGCTTTCGGCAGAAGACCATCGCGGCCCAGCGCGAAGAGGTATCGACTGATCGTGTTTTGAAAGGAAAGGGCGGCAGCAAACAGGCTGGTGATGAGCAGAGCTGTCATCGCGAGCTTTAGCCAGTCGCCGACCCGCGCCCCAGCGGTATTCGCAAACAAATCCGAAAGATCGCCATTGGCGACTTCCCGGATACTGGAAGGTCCATACGCTACCACCATGCACCACGCCGAGAACGCGTAGAAAACAGTAATCGCGATGACCGCGACGTAGGTTGCCGCCGGGATTGTGCGGCGGGGGTTCTTGGCCTCCTCGGCGAATATCACCGTCGCCTCGAAGCCGATAAAGGATGCTACCGCAAAAAGCAGACCGATGCCCAAACCGGTTGAGAACACGGTGTGCGGATCGAAGGATGTAAATCCTATACCTTCCGGACCGCCACCTTGTAGGAGGACCGCCACGTCAAGGATAAGCAGGACAGTGACCTCTCCGATCATGCAGACGCCAAGTACTTTCCCGGAAAACTCGATGTTCCTTGTGGCGAAAAAGTCGACCACAATCATGCAGGCACAGGCCCAGCCCCACCACGGCAGCCTTAAGCCGGCAGATTCTGCTATGCCGGCAATGACGATGCCAAAGAAGGCATAAACGGCGATCTGAATTTCGATATAGGTAAGCAGGGTGACTGCGCCGGCTGCCGCACCCCAGGATTTTCCAAGTCCCTCTGACACAAAGACATAGAACGCTCCGGCACTCCCGACATGACGGCTCATCGCGGTGAAGCCTACGGCAAAGACCAGATAAACGAGGCCTGCAAGGACATAGGCGGACGGGCCCCCGGCACCGTTTCCAAGCGCGAAGATCAACGGCGCGGCACCCACAATTGCAGTGAGGGGCGCTGCCGCGGCAACAACAAAGAAAACGATGCTCGCCAAGCCGAGCGATTCCGGTCTCAGGCCGATAGTCGTTGATTGATTGTCCAGCATATGATGCGTCTCCCCTTCCAAATTCGTCAAGCCTGCCCAATCTGGACAGGACAAGCTTGACGGCCTCGGTCAGAGTATTGACAGTTTCGGCCAAATGGCCGTGTCTGTGCTTCAGACCTGCAAGACTTTGTTCGACGAACTCCGAAGGCAGAAGCTGCAATCGCGGAGAGTGCTGTGGGATTGGAGATAGGTCCCCAAGGGCAGCGTCGCCCACCAACGATAGGCCA
>JBIQHO010000309.1:0-4286 GCA_044508545.1 Bradyrhizobiaceae bacterium
GATCGTTTTCATCCTCATGACCGCCGTGCTGGCCATCGTTCCGATGACCGGAATCTATCCGTTTTTCGTCATGCAGGGACTTTGCTTCGCGTTGCTCGCCTGCGCGTTCAACCTGCTGCTCGGCTACGGCGGCCTGTTGTCGTTCGGCCATGCGATGTTTCTCGGGACTGCCGGTTATGTCTGCGCGCATGCGTTGAAGGTCTGGGATGTCCCGCCTGAACTCGGCATCGGAGCGGGCGTCGCGGCCGCGGCCTTGTTGGCGGTCGTCACCGGGGTCGTCGCCATCCGCCGGCAGGGCATCTATTTCGCGATGATCACGCTGGCGCTGGCGCAGCTTCTTTATTTCGTCTATCTGCAAACGCCGTTCACCCACGGCGAAGATGGTATCCAGGGAGTTCCTCAAGGCAGGATGTTCGGGGTCATCGACCTGTCGCATCCGGACACGCTTTATTACGTTATACTGGGCGGCTTTCTGTTCGGCTTCCTTGTGATCTACCGCGCTGTCAACTCGCCCTTCGGCGAGGTGCTGAAGGCAATCCGGGAGAACGAGCAGCGCGCGATTTCCCTGGGCTACAAGACCGACCAGTACAAGCTTGTGGCCTACATCCTGTCGGGCACGCTGGCCGGACTTGCCGGGTCGCTCAAGGTGCTCGTGGTGCAAAACGCCTCGTTGACCGACGTGCACTGGACGATGTCGGGTGAAATCGTGCTGATGACGCTGGTGGGCGGTCTCGGCACGGTCTTCGGGCCCGTGGTCGGCGCCTTTGCGATCATCGCCATGCAGCAGTATCTGGCCGGTTTCGGGCAATGGGTCACCGTGATCCAGGGCGTGATCTTCGTCGTCTGCGTGCTGACCTTCCGCCGCGGCGTGGTCGGCGAAATTGCTCATTATTTTAAGCGATCACTGTAATTTATCGCGCGAATGGAGCCTTTTGGGCACAATCCGGTGGATGATCCCGCCAGTTGCAATGCCGATTGCCCACTTTCCCGGAAATGGTTTATGACATTTCCGCGCTCCGGACTGGCGGCCCGGTTCTTGTCTGCAAAGTGGATACGTTGATGCTGCATTGGTTCCGGTCCTTTCTGCCGAAAGAGGAGCGTTTTTTCGACCTGTTCGCTCGCCACTCGCAGACGATTGTACAGGGGGCACACGCGCTTCAGGGAGTGCTGAAGGGCGGTGAAGAAACCCCGGTATTCTGCCAGCGCGTCAGCCAGCTCGAGAACGACGCCGACGGCATCACGCGCGAGGTGCTGACCGCCGTCCGCCGCTCCTTCATCACGCCGTTCGACCGCGTCGACATCAAGAACCTGATCACCTCGATGGACGACGCCATCGACCAGATGCAGCAGACCGCGAAGGCGGTGGTGCTGTTCGAGGTCCGCAGCTTCGAACCGCCGATGCGCGAGATCGGCTCGCTGCTCGTGGAATGCGCCAATCTGGTCGGCCGCGCGCTGCCGCTGCTCCAGTCGATCAGTAACAACGTCGCAATGCTGACGGCGATCACCGAGGAACTCGGCAAGCTGGAGGGCCGCGTCGACGATCTGCACGATATCGGCCTGAAGGAGCTTTTCCTGAAGCACCGCAACGCCAACGCGATGGACTTCATCGTTGGCGCCGAAATCTACGATCACCTGGAAAAGGTCGCCGACCGCTTCGACGACGTTGCCAACGAGATCAGCAGCATCGTTATCGAGCAGGTATAGGGCAGGGCCGCGCTGTGGACGTCATGCTCGGTCTTCCGGTTCTGGTCGGCCTGATCTTTGCCGCGCTGCTGTTCGATTTTCTGAACGGCTTGCACGACGCGGCGAATTCGATCGCGACCATCGTTTCAACGCGCGTGCTGCGGCCGCGATACGCGGTGTTGTGGGCGGCGTTTTTCAATTTCGTCGCGTTTCTCGTATTCGGCCTCCACGTCGCCAACACCATCGGCACCGGCATCATCGAGCCCAGCGTGATCGACCCGCAGGTGATCTTCGCCGCGCTGGTCGGCGCCATGGCCTGGAATCTGATCACCTGGGCGCTTGGAATTCCGTCCAGCAGTTCGCATGCGCTGATTGGCGGCCTGCTCGGCGGCGGCGTCGCGAAAGCCGGCCTTTCGGCGGCGGTCTGGAGCGGTCTGTCGAAGACGCTGGTCGCGATCGTATTGTCGCCGCTGGTCGGGTTTTTGCTTGCGCTGGTGCTGGTCGCAGTCGTCTCGTGGCTATCGGCGCGCTCGACGCCGTTCGCGGTCGATCGCACCTTTCGCATCCTGCAGTTCTTTTCCGCGTCGCTTTATTCGCTCGGCCACGGCGGCAACGACGCGCAGAAGACCATGGGCATCATCGCGGTGCTGCTGTTTTCGCAAGGCCATCTCGGCAGCGAATTCAGCGTGCCGTTCTGGGTGGTGCTGGCGTGTCAGGCCGCGATGGCGTTGGGGACGCTGATGGGCGGCTGGCGGATTGTGCGGACCATGGGCCTTCGCATCACCAAGCTGAAGCCGGTGCAGGGCTTTTGCGCCGAGACCGGCGGCGCGGCGACGCTGTTCGTGGCGACGTTCCTCGGCGTTCCGGTATCGACCACCCACACCATCACGGGAGCCATCGTCGGCGTCGGCGCCGCGCGGCGACTGTCGGCCGTGCGCTGGAACGTCGCAAGCTCCATCGTCTATGCATGGGTGATCACCATCCCCGCATCGGCGCTGGTCGCCGCGCTGGCTTACTGGGCGGTGGCGTTCGTCAGGTAACGAGTTTCAGCCCGACGATCCCGGCGACGATCAGGCCGATGCAGGCGAGCCGCGCCATCGTCGCCGGATCGCCGAACAGCACGATGCCGAGGATCGCGGTTCCCACCGCGCCGATGCCGGTCCACACCGCATAGGCGGTGCCGATCGGCAACGTCTTGAGCACCATCCCGAGCAGCGCAAGGCTCGCGGCCATGGCGGCCAGCGTCAGCACCGACGGCAGCAGCCGCGTGAATCCTTCGGTGTATTTGAGGCCGACCGCCCAGCCGACTTCCATCAATCCGGCGACGAACAGCATGAACCAGGCCATGACGACCCTCCTTGAACACGGGCAGGGTCGTCCCCGCGGATACCAGAGCGTTTTCAAGCGAAGTGGATACCGCTTCGCGTGAAGAAAACGCGTCAGATAAAAACCTGACCCTGGTTCTGCTTTATCAGAACCGGATCAGGCTGATGGAAGGTCGTCCTTCCGTTTGATATATGAGGGCGCGAGCGCCGGCTCGCAACCGCGCCTGCCTGTAAATCCCCTTGATCCGGCCGGTTTTCCCTGCCACACGCTGGTTGATGTCCGACCTTGCGCTGCAGAATGATTCAACCTCGCGTTCGCCGCTGGCGGCGGAAGTCGCGCGCCGGCGCACGTTCGCGATCATCTCGCATCCCGACGCCGGCAAGACCACCTTGACGGAAAAGCTCCTGCTGTTCGGCGGCGCCATCAATCTCGCCGGACAGGTCAAGGCGAAGGGCGAACGGCGCAACACCCGTTCCGACTGGATGAAGATCGAGCGCGACCGCGGCATCTCTGTGGTCACCTCGGTGATGACGTTCGAGTTCGAGAACCGGGTCTTCAATCTGCTCGACACGCCCGGCCATGAGGACTTCTCCGAGGACACCTACCGCACGCTGACGGCAGTGGATTCCGCGGTCATGGTGATCGACGCGGCGAAGGGGATCGAGGCGCGCACCCGCAAGCTGTTCGAGGTCTGCCGTCTGCGCGATATCCCGATCATCACCTTCATCAACAAGATGGACCGGGAGAGCCGCGATACTTTCGAGCTGCTGGACGAGATCGAGAAGACGCTGGCGCTCGACACCACGCCGATGACCTGGCCGGTCGGGCGCGGCCGCGACTTCCTCGGCACCTACGATATCGCGACCGGCGGCATCCGTCTGCTCGACGGCGGCGGCGCCAAGACCGGCGCGGCCGAACAGATCGACATCGCCGATCTTGCCGCGCGCAATGCCAACCTGAATATCGACGAGGTCAGGGACGAACTGGCGCTTGCGACCGAGGCCTGCAAGGCGTTCGATCTCGAGGCGTTTCGCGAAGGGCACCTGACGCCGGTGTATTTCGGCTCGGCGCTGCGCAATTTCGGCGTCGGCGACCTCCTGGAAGGGCTCGGCAAATTCGCTCCGTCTCCCCGCGCGCAGGAATCAAACCTGCGCAAGGTTGCCGCCGATGAACCGCGCATGACGGCCTTCGTGTTCAAGATCCAGGCCAACATGGATCCCAATCATCGTGATCGCATCGCTTTCGCCCGGCTCTGTTCCGGCAAGCTGACGCGCGGC
>JBIQHO010000310.1:0-4266 GCA_044508545.1 Bradyrhizobiaceae bacterium
GTGATCGCTGACGTCGACCGGCACGATCGGGACGTCATGCAGTCCCGCCGCCTGCGCCGCGCGCCAGCGCCGTTCGCCGGCGATGATCTCAAAGCGGTCCTGAACGCCCTTCACCGGGCGCACCACGATCGGCTGAATCACGCCGTGCTGGCGAATCGAATCGGCCAGCTCGCCAAGCTCGACATCGGAAAACGCCCGGCGCGGATTGCGCGGATTGGGTTTCAGGAATTCGATCGCCACCTTGCGCTGCGTGCGCGGGCGCTCGGCGTGGGCCGCCTCGCCGCCGACGTCGCCGATCAGACTTGCAAGACCGCGGCCCAGTCGCGAACGCGCTTCGTCGGCCATCGCCAGCTCCCTTGGATTCATCTGTAACTCCGTAAGTATTCATTCTGGCGTCGTGCCCGCGCAGGCGGAGACCCATACGCCGTGTCACCGATGATGTGGAAAGCGTTACCGGCCCTATTTGACCTACCTGCGAGAACAAAAACGCCAGCGGTTATGGGTCCCCGCCTGCGCGGGGACGACGGGCATGCTCAATGCGTCGTGCGCAACTCGCGCTCGCGCTGGATCACTTCGGTCGCGAGCTTCAGATAGGCTTCGCTGCCGCTGCATTTGAGATCGTAGACCAGCACCGGCTTGCCGTAGGACGGCGCTTCCGAAATGCGAACGTTGCGCGGGATCATGGTGTCGTAGACCTTCGAGCCCATGAACTGGCGCACGTCAGCGACGACCTGGTTCGACAGGTTGTTGCGCGAGTCGAACATGGTCAGCACGATGCCATGGATCGACAGGTGCGGATTGAGGGTGGTGCGCACCTGCTCGACCGTCTGCAGAAGTTGGGACAGGCCTTCGAGCGCGAAGAACTCGCATTGCAGCGGCACCAGGATCGCGTCCGACGCCGCCATTGCGTTGACGGTGAGAAGGTTGAGCGATGGCGGACAGTCGATCAGCACGTAGGTGTAATCGACATTGTCGGCTGCGTTGCCGTTGAGGCCGGTGATCGCGTCGCGCAGACGAAAGGCGCGATCCTTCGTGGCTCCGAGTTCGAGTTCGAGACCCGAGAGGTCCATGGTCGAGGCCGCAATATGCAGGCGCGGCACCGCGGTCGGCACCACGGCGTCGCGCAGCGGGGCTTCGCCGATCAGCACATCGTAGGTGGAGACGTTGCGGTCGCGGCGGTCAATGCCGAGGCCAGTGGAGGCGTTGCCCTGCGGATCGAGATCGACGATCAGGACGCTTTCGCCGATCGCAGCCAGCGCGGTGCCGAGATTGATCGCGGTCGTCGTCTTGCCGACGCCGCCTTTCTGGTTCGCGAGCGAAATGATCCGGGGATGGCCGGCGGACGATTCGTCATCCCTATCGCATTGATATATATCATCAATTACAGTCATGCACGAGACCATGCTTGCTTTATCGGAGGATGATCGCGCCGCTCGATGCAATCGAGTTCGACGATCCAGCCCCCTCCGCCGGTGCGGCTGGAATGAATGCAAGGCTTAATGTTCCAATATTTAGTGGCTTCCGTCAATTCAGCTTCTACATCTTGGCCCTTGAGAAACAGTGCCTTGGCTCCCTGTTTGACCAGAGGTTCCGCGAAGCCGAGCAGCACTTGTAGAGGCGCCAGCGCCCGCGCGGTCACGCAATCGATCCGGCCCTCCAACCTTTCCACATAATCCCCAATATCCGCGTTGTGAATGACGGCGGGCGCCCCCGTAATCCGGGCAGCCTCTCGCAGGAAGGCCGCCTTTTTGGTGTTGCGCTCGACAAGATCGACCCGCGCGCCCTGGACGTCCGCGAGAACGCAGGCCAGCACGATGCCGGGAAACCCCCCGCCGCTGCCGAGATCAGCCCAGAGTTTCGCCTGCGGCGCCAGCGAAAAAAGCTGGAGCGAATCGGCGATGTGGCGCGTCCAAAGCTGCGGCAGCGTCGACGGCGCGACCAGATTGGTCTTGGTCTGCCATTGGCCGAGCAGATCGATATAGGCGTCCAGCCTCGCCTCGGTTTCACGTGAAACAGGGGTCAGCGCCAGCGCAGCCGCCTTGTCGGCAGCCGAACCAGATTGAGCCTGTAGAGGTTTTGGCATGGTCACGCGGCAGCATACGAGACCCTGTGATTCCCGGCCAGATATTTTGCTTCTGGACTTTTGATCGGGTCGGCCATTGGCCGATGCGGGGCGGCGCTGGGCCGCTGGTAGGAGCTCCCCTGTGGCGTTTCGAGCAACGCCTCTCCTTCAGGTTTGGCCGGGTTGAGCAGGCTACGCTGCACTGTCCTTCCGGGTCGTCGCTAAACAGCGACCCATACCGCGCGGAGGTCCCGTTCGGCCACCCGGCTCCGCTGGCAATCCTTCATGCCATAGAGCCGCTCCCGCTTCCGATAGAACCAGGAGTCTCTGTTTTGATTTTCGCGTTTCCTTTACGCGAACCGGTGCCACTTCGGTTGAAAACGCTTTTGGCGTTCGCGGGACGACGATCGCGGACGAATGTTTCACGTGAAACATCGCCGGCCGGATTTGCTCAACCTGGTGCGGCGGCGGCTCTCTTGCGGGCTTCCCGGCGCAAATAGGCCGCCAGGATACCGAGCGCGGCTGGCGTCAGGCCATCGAGCCGTCCCGCCTGCCCCACCGTGCGCGGCTGGGCTTTTTCCAGCCGATTGCGCGCCTCGTTGGAGAGGCCGGGTACCGCTGAATAGTCGATTCCGGTCAGGATGAGCCCCTCGTCCCGCCGGAAGGCTTCGACATCGGCGGTCTGGCGCCTCAGGTAGACGTCGTATTTGGCGTCGATCTCCAGGTGCACGGCGATTTTCGGATCGACGGCCGACAGCTCCGGCCAGATCGCGGTCACCTCATTCCACCCGATCTCCGCATAAGACAGAAGCTCGAAGGCCGACCTCCGATGGCCGTCATGGTTGAGCGACAGCCCGTGTCGGGCCGCCTCGTTCGGCGTTATCGACAGCGATCTCGCCAGCGCCTTCGCCGCCTCCAAAGCCGCCATCTTGGCCCTGTGATGCGTGGCGCGGCCGGCTCCGACACATCCCATCGCCATGCCCCTGTGCGTCAGCCGCTGGTCGGCATTGTCGGCGCGCAGCGTCAGGCGGTACTCGGCGCGCGAGGTGAACATCCGATAGGGCTCGGTAATCCCGCGGGTCACGAGGTCGTCGATCATCACGCCGAGATAGCCGTCGGCGCGGTCGAAAACGGCCGGATCGCCGCCGCCCGCCGCCAACGCGGCATTGAGGCCCGCGACCAGCCCCTGCGCCGCGGCCTCCTCATACCCCGTGGTCCCGTTGATCTGGCCGGCGAGAAACAGCCCCGGCATCCGGCGGGTCTGCAAGGTCGGCTCCAACTCGCGCGGATCGACGTGATCGTATTCGATGGCATAGCCCGGCCGGGTCATCCGGACGCGCTCGAGGCCCGGAATCGTCGCCAGGATCGCGCGTTGAACGTCCTCCGGCAACGAGGTCGAAATCCCGTTGGGATAGACGGTGGGATCGTCGAGCCCTTCCGGCTCCAGGAAAATCTGGTGGCCGTCGCGATCGCCGAAGCGGACCACCTTGTCCTCGATCGACGGACAATAGCGCGGTCCCGAACTCGTGATCTGGCCGGAATAGATCGGCGAACGATGCACGTTGGCCCGGATCACCTCATGGGTGGCCGGCGTGGTGCGGGTGATGCCGCACTGGATCTGGGGCACCGTGATCCGGTCGGTCATCACCGAAAACGGCTCCGGTGGATCGTCGCCCGGCTGCATTTCCACCGCCGCCCAGTCGATGGTGGCGCCGTCGAGCCGCGGCGGCGTCCCGGTCTTGAGGCGGCCGAGCGTAAAGCCGATCCGCTCGAAGGCCGCGGACAGGCCGAGCGACGGCGCTTCATCGACCCGCCCCGCAGGCCAGCTTGTCTCGCCGAGATGGATCAGCCCGCGCAGAAAGGTGCCCGTGGTGACAACGACCGCGCCGGCTCCGAACTCGCGACCGTCGCTCAGGCGAATGCCGGCGATCCGGCCGTTGACAACGAGCAGGTCGTCCGCCTCGCCTTCGATCACCTGGAGATTTGCGGTCTCCCGAATCGCGCCCTGCATCGCGGCGGCATACAGCTTGCGGTCGGCCTGGGCGCGCGGGCCGCGCACCGCCGGGCCCTTGCGGCGATTGAGCATCCGGAACTGGATGCCGGCCGCGTCGGCCACCCGGCCCATCAGCCCGTCCAGCGCGTCGATCTCGCGGACCAGATGGCCCTTGCCAAGTCCGCCGATCGCCGGATTGCAGGACATCGCG
>JBIQHO010000311.1:0-4266 GCA_044508545.1 Bradyrhizobiaceae bacterium
CCAGTCTTGCGGACGGGGGAGACCATCATCTCTGGTGAAGCCGCACGACTGCCCGTGCGTTGCCGTGTATCGCTTCCCCCGGCAGATCGCTTGCCCCGCAGTTCTGACCCCGAAGTAAGCGCAGCTTGGCGGACCCGACGCGTGGCGGAAGGCTATGATCGCATGGTGGCGTCGTGGCGGGCGCAACGAACAACAGCTGTCGTACGGAAAATTGCAATAGATCGAATTCCCATCAACGAAGATGAGCAATAGGAAGACACATGCTTAGAGACCCTGTTTCCTCCAGCAACATCGCGTCCATCGGCTACGATCCCGATAGTGAAACGCTGGAAATCGAATTCACGAACGGCTCGATATACCAGTATTTCAACGTACCTGCCGGATTGCATGAGCAGCTAATGGCAGCTCCGTCAAAAGGGCAATTCCTCAACACCTATATCAGGAACGCTTATCCGTATTCCCGCGTTGGATAGGACCCGCACTGGTGCTGCCCAATGGCTCGCTTACGGTGGAAAAGGCTTGCCCCTGACGGCAAGTCAACAGCTTGGTATCAAGCTGGCGTCCGACGGCCTTTTTTAAGTTCCAAAGCATGTCATTCGTAGATTAAGCAGCCGACGCCATTATGACGGTTAGGGGAGCGAGGCTCGACCCATCAAGCCAACCTCAAAAGAGGGTGGCGCGCCGTCTCAGGTGATGATGCGAACTATGTCTACTCCATAGCCCTCTAAGGCCCTCCTTTTTGCGGAAGAGCGGCGCAAGCCTCTCGAACGGCGGCCTCGCCCCCGGCAACCGAGCGATCATTCTTGTCGGCATCAGCGGATTGAGCAGGCCGTGATGGCATGAACATGCGGGACCCACCTTGGAGGATCGTCGTCACGGCCCTGCATCTAATCGGCGGCTAGGGGCCGTACCCGACAGTCCGGTCCTGGGCCCGGTCGCGGGTAACTGCCGTTCAGCAAGTGGGAGGCACCTGTCCACTGCAAGCGTCGCCGGCGACCTGGTTCCCCTCAGTCGCCCGACACCGACAGCCCCGCGAGAAGCGGCGCGTAGGCGGCGAGCCTGCGGGATATGAACTCGGTGAAGAGCCGGACGCGCTTCGTCTTGCGCGTCTCACCCTGCGTGAGAAGCCAGAGCGTCCCATGCATGGGCAGGTCGGCGCCCGGCACCCTCACCAACAGGGGGTCGGCATCTCCCACGAAGCACGGCAGTTTCGTCATGCCGATCCCTTGCTGCACTGCAGCGATCTGCGCTTCGGGGTCCGGCGTCCTGAACGGAACTCCCGTGGTGGGGACCTCTGCCTCGCGCGCCCAGACCGGAATTCCATGATTATCTATGACGATCCACCGGATGGGGTCCGCTGCGCCCGCACGCCACGCGGCCAGTCGATCGCGGGACATGTACACGCTGCTGTAAAGCTCCGGTCCCTTCAGGCCGTGAAGATTGAGCGGCAGGGTCTTGCGGTCGGCGACGATGCGGATCGCGACGTCGGCCTCGCGGTTGGTCAGGTTCGCCACCTCGCCGGTCGTCAGGATTTCCATCTCGATGTCCGGATGCAGGCGTGCGAAGTCGGCGAGATCCGGCATGAGCAAGTGTGTGGCGAGGAACGGCGGAAGCGTCACCCGCAAAAGCCCGCGCGCGCTCTGGTCGCGACCGAAGATGCGCGTCTCCAGCAAATGCGACGACGCTTCCATCTGGTTCGCGAGCTCGACCACCTCCTCGCCCCCCTCCGTCAGGCGGTAGCCCGAAGGCAGCTTCTCGAACATCTGCGCCCCGAGGCGTTTCTCCAGTTGGGCAATGCGCCGCAGCACCGTCGAGTGGTTCACCCCGAGACGCTCGGCCGCGGCCCGCACTGAGCCTCCGCGCGCGACGGCAAGAAAGTAGCGAACGTCGTCCCAATCGATCATGGTGCAATCCCGCACCGCGCGGTGCGCCTTCCAAAGCCGATATCTACCACATCGAACGGCAATTCGGGCGGTCATCATTGCTTATGTCGACGGGCGTGTCTCGGTTCCGAACGGCGGACACCGATCGTGGTGGCTTCATGTCGGTCGACGGACCGGATCGATTTTGCACCACCGATATGCGCGCCTTCGCACTCAACAACGGACGCCGGCGGACCCATTTCGAGGCTCTCGGAGGCAGACGCTGTCTCGACACCACGAAAGGGAAAGTCATGGGAAAGCTTGAGGGTAAGGTTGCAGTCATCACAGGCGGCGCTACCGGCATCGGCCTCGCCGCGGCAAAGCGCTTCATCGAAGAGGGTGCCTTCGTCTTCATCTTCGGCCGCCGGCAGGAAGCGCTCGACGCCGCTGTGGCGAAACTCGGTCCCAATGCCTGTGCGGTGAAGGGCTCGGTGTCCGATCTGACCGACCTCGACCGCCTCTACGCGGCGGTGAAGGCCGAGCGCGGGACCCTCGACATCGTCTTCGCCAATGCCGGGACGGGGAGCCTGCTTCCGCTCGGCGAGATCACAGTCGAGCATATCGACGAAACCTTCGACACCAATGTGAAGGGCACGATCTTCACGGTCCAGAAGGCGCTTCGGCTGATGGGCGAAGGCGGTTCGATCATCCTAACCGGATCGAGCGCCGGCACCACGGGCGCCCCGGCATTCGGCACCTACAGCGCGAGCAAGGCGGCAGTGCGCAACCTCGCGCGAACCTGGGCAGAGGACCTGAAGGGCACCGGCATCCGGGTGAACGTGCTGTCGCCCGGACCGACAGCGACCGAACTCGCGAAGGAAGCTGTGGGCGAGGAGGGCATGAAGGCCTTCGCCTCGATGAACCCGCTCCAGCGCATGGCCGATCCGGCGGAGATCGGGGCGGCGGCGGCCTTTCTCGCGTCTTCGGACTCGAGCTTCATGACCGCCAGCGAACTCGCCGTCGACGGCGGCCTGGCGCAAATCTGACCGCGCTACGCGCCGGCCAGTCACTCCCTCAATCCGATCATGCACACATTCACGGAAGAAAATCAGATGGAACGACCTCTCAAAGGAAAAACAGCTCTCGTTACCGGGGCATCGCGGGGCATTGGCCGTGCCATCGCCGAACGTCTTGCAAAGGATGGAGCGACGGTCGCGCTGACCTACAACGCCAGTAAATCCGGCGCAGACGAGGCGGTCGCGGCCATCGAGAAAGCGGGAGGCACTGCGTTCGCGATCCATGCGGACCTCGTTGACCCGGCGACCATCCCGGCCTTGTTCGAGAGACTTGACGACGAATTCACCAAGCGGAACGGAAGCAAAGCCCTCAACATTCTGGTCAACAACGCCGGCAATTCCGGCTTTGTTGGCTTCAAGGACGCGACGCCGGACAGTTGGGACACCCTGATCGCGGTCTACGCCCGCGCGCCCTTCTTCATCGCTCAGGCCGCCCTGGATCGTCTCGCCGATGGCGGACGCATCATCAACATCTCTTCCGCTGCCGCCACGAAGCCCGTGACAGCCGCGCCCGTCTACTCGATGGCCAAAGCGGCCATCAACAACCTGACCCATGCGCTCGCGTCCGAGTTGGGGCCGCGCGGAATTACCGCGAACGCCGTGGCGCCGGGCTACACGCGAACGGACGGGAACGCCGCCATCCGGGAGAATCCCGAACTTGTAAAGGCGGTCGAGGGCGAAATCGCGCTGGGACGCTTTGGCGAGCCGTCGGAAATCGCCGCCGTCGTGGCGTTCCTGGCCTCCGATGAAGGCCACTGGGTGACCGGCCAGACGATCGAGGCGAGCGGCGGCTACAAACTCTGACCGCAACGAAAAAACCAAAGGAGAAGATTATGAACTACGCAATCATCGGCTTCGGCAAAATCGGCATGGCCTTGGCCAAGGCATTTGCCCGCAAAGGCATCGAAGTATCGGTCGCAACCACGCGGAATCCGGAAAGCTTCGCATCGGATGCGGCAGCAATCGGCCCTACGATCATTCCCAAAACACTCGCGGAAGCCGTCAAGGCGGACGTCATTTTTTTGGCTGTCGGTTTCGGATCGCACCCGGATGTCGCTAAGGCGCTCCCCACATGGCGGGGGAAGACCATCGTCGATGTGACCAATGCCTATGGCGTGCCCCCTGAGCAGTTGGGAGGACAACCTTCGTCTATGTTCGTTGCGCGAGCCTTCTCTGGCGCAAGGCTGGTCAAGGGCTTCAACCATTTGCCCGCTGCGGTCCTTGACCAGGATCCCGCCATACATGGTGGCAGGAGGGTCGTGTTCCTGGCGAGTGACGATGATAGCGCCGCAGCGGAGATTGGTGCGCTTGCGGAAAATCTCGGTTTC
>JBIQHO010000312.1:0-4239 GCA_044508545.1 Bradyrhizobiaceae bacterium
CTTTCGAAGGTGCGGCGAAAACGTTCGTCGGCACGGCGCTGCTTCCGGCGATGGAACTGGTGGCAGGAATCGTTCTGATGCTGTTCCTGAGCTGGAAGCTGGCGGTGGTCGCGTTGCTGATCTTTCCGATCACGCTGATCGGGCCGCGTATCCTGACCCCGAAGGCGGTACAGGCCAATTACGAGCAGAAGGTCAACGAGTCGGCGATCCTTGGCGTGGTTCAGGAAAACATCGCCGCCCAGGCGCTGGTGAAGGCCTTCAGTCTGCAGCGTCGCGCCCGCGGCTGGTTCACCGTCCGCAATGAGGAGACCAGAAGGAAAATCGCATCTTCCACGTTTCTGTCGAGCATGGTCGAGCGCTCGGTCACGATTGCCGTGCTGCTGCTGCATCTCGTCGTTCTCGGCATCGGCGCCTATCTGGCGACCAGCGGACAGATCACGATCGGAACATTCGTGACGTTTGAAAGCGCGTTCTGGGAAATCTCGTACAATATCGCCCATCTGATGTCCTATGTGCCGGTCTCGCTTCAGGCTGCGGCGGCCGTGCGCCACATGCAGGAACTGCTCGACGAACCGAAGCGTGGCATCGACCGGGCCGGGGCGCCGGATCTGCCGCGCATCACCCATGACATCACCTTCGATCGCGTGACGTTTCGATATGAGGGCGCGGAGACACCGGTTCTCGACAACCTCAGTCTCAAGCTCGATGTCGGAAAGCGCATTGCGATTGTCGGGCCGAGCGGCTCCGGCAAGAGCACGCTGCTCAACCTGATCCTGCGCCTCTATGTGCCGGATTCGGGCCGCGTCACCATCGATAGCGTCGATATCCGGAAGGTGACGCGCGAGTCGCTGCGATCGGGCATGGCGATCGTGTTTCAGGAGAACATGCTGTTCAACATGTCGATCCGCGAAAACATCCGTCTCGGCAAGGAAGGCGCAAGCGACGCGGAGGTCGTGGCCGCGGCGAAGAAAGCCGAGATTCATCGCTTCATCATGAGCCTGCCCCGGCGCTACGATACTGTCGTCGGCGAGCGCGGCGATACGCTGTCAGGCGGCCAGCGCCAGCGCATCGCGATTGCGCGCGCGATCGTCCGCGATCCCTCGATCCTGTTGCTCGACGAGGCGACCTCTGCGCTCGACCAGACCACTGAAGCCGCGATCAACCGCACGCTGCTGAAGGTGTCCAGGGGACGCACCATGATCTTTTCCACCCATCGCCTGACGTCGGTTGTCGATATGGACGAGGTCATCGTCTTCAGCGGCGGCCGGGCCGTCGAGCGCGGTTCTCACGCGGAGCTGATGAACGGTCATGGTCTCTATCGCAAGCTCTGGGACGATCAGGGGCATGGCCATGACGACGGCGGGAGCGACGACGAGTAGGCATTTCTACCGACGCGAGGTTATGCGACCGAAGTGATGAAAAATTAACATCAAGTTTAGCCAATTTCGCCGTTTCATTGCGGCGTTATACGTTTCGTGCGGGCGGAATGATATATGTCGTGGTGCGGATATAGCTCGATGGCCGAGCAATGGTTTTCCGGACCGAAGGCGCAGGTTCGATTCCTGCTACCCGCTCCAGCCGCGGAAAGCGCGGGCGTAAAGAAAGAAGGGCCGCGCAAAGGCGCGGGAACCGAGCACATGATCGATGCAGAGAAGAAGCGGCAGAGCCGCAAGTCGGTCCGGCAATCCGCATGGATTATCCTCGACGGCGGCTTCGCCAGGCGGCCGTGTACTGTCGTTGATCTGTCGGCGACGGGCGCCAAGATCGACATCGACGACGCCAGCGCGGCGTCAGCCGGTTTCCAACTGGCGTTCTCTCGTGACGCCAGAACCGGACGTCGATGCCAGGCGGTCTGGCGCAGCGGAACGACGCTGGGCGTCAGGTTCGTCTGAAACGATATCAGGAAAGGCGTGTCGCGGCTTTTCAACCGCATCCCGCTTTAAAAAAATGACATCGATCACGTTCACGATTTCGGATCGACTTCATCCAAAACCATTGTGGTCGAGAACCCGCTTGGGTGGGATTTCATCAGAAGCGAGAGGCAAGCCTATGCGGTTCTGCCTTCGCGCGATTCAGGGCGCGGTTGCGATGCAGGTATCGGCGTGTCGGGCCTGTGCGTCAGTCCCATCACGCCCTGGGCCAGCCTTGCCATGAAGCGCGCCCACCGTCGTGCGCGCCAGGTCAGGCCATCGTCGATCGACAGCGAGCGAAGGTGCCAGGCTTTCGCGGCCGACCATGCGTCGCATTCCATTTTCACCGGATCGTCGTAGAACATCTCGATCTTGGCGCGACCCATGCCTTCGGTCGCAAGCCAGGCCGGAATATGGACGTTGCAAAGCCGTTCGACGTCGGTGAACACCTTGTCGGTGCCGGTGCCTGCTGCCGGGCATGACGTCGCGAAAGCGTCGCCGACGAGAACGACTCCGGCCTGCCGATGATTGTCCGTGACGTACAGATCTGCCGGCCGTATCTTGATCGGCCCGACAACCTTGAAGTCACCGGCCATGCGGTCGAGGCCAGGCATCATCGCGCGCATCGCCGCTTCGGGGTTTTCACGAAATTCGCGGAACCAGACGTCGTCCATGGGTCGATAGACCATCATGTTCGCCCGCATCGCAGCCCCGATCGGAAACAGCGTCAGATAGGCCAGGCGATCGGCGGTTCGCTTCGGCCAGTAGGTCAGGGCCGGGAAGGGCAGCGCCGGGCGGCCGACCGGCGCGAGGTCGAATCCCAGCGTCACGGAATGACACTCGCTGATGACGCGCCGCTGCAGCCCGAGCTTGTGGCGCAGGCTGATGCTGAGGCCGTTTGCGAGCACGACCAGCCGCGCGGAAACATCCTCGCCATCCGCCAGCACGACGCGCTGGCGCTCGTCGCCGGTCGTGACCTCGACGACCTTGGTAAAGAGAATCTCCACGCCGGGCGGGATCAGCGCGCGTGTGGCATTGACGAGCGTGTCATACATCACGCCGTGCTGATCGCTTGGCCTCCTGGCCACCACGACACCGAACCGCGCCTCCCAGACCTCGCCGTCGAGGGTGGTCGATCGCAGGATTTCCTGGTCCAGGCCCGTCCTGTGCAATCGCGGCAGTTGCGTGCCGCCGATCTTTTCGCAGCGCAGGTCGGGCGGATATACGGTGTGCGGATCGATCATGATCGCGGCAATACCGGCGCGGCCGAGCAGCGCGGCGGTGATCGATCCGGCCAGGCCGCCGCCAACGATCACAATGTCGGTATAGCGCATACACAGGCCCTTGTTCCGCAGTGCTATCCTTGCACCCTAAAAGGCAAAGAAACCTTGAAGGACATCGAGC
Source organism: Bradyrhizobiaceae bacterium (assembly GCA_044508545.1). Lineage (GTDB taxonomy): Bacteria > Pseudomonadota > Alphaproteobacteria > Rhizobiales > Xanthobacteraceae > Nitrobacter. Next base: position 3,315 of record JBIQHO010000312.1, read on the forward strand.
GGTCGAGGCCGGATCGGGCCGTTGTGGCTTAACCGAAAAGCAATGCCGGACCAACATTATGCCGCCTTGCGCAAGGATCGCCCGAGAGGACATCCCAAGGGGATCGGCCAAGGCCTCTGATGATTTCGGTAAACATTTGTTCACCAACCCTGGACCTTGCGGCGCCGTGGGACGATCTCGTCCGGCGGGCCTCTCCCAATGTGTTCATGAATCCGGCCGCGCTGACCGTCGCCAACGAGACCGGCTTCGCGCGCATCCGGGTTCTGCTTGCATGGGATGACAGCGCCGAGCCAAGGAAGCTGGTCGGCATGTGGGCCTTTCAGGTCCGCAGGATCTCGCGGTTGTGGCCCGCGCTGCTCGAGGCATTGCCTTACAACTACGCCTTCCTCTCAAGTCCCGTCGTGGATCCCGCTTTCGTCGGCGTCGTCGTTCCGGCCTTCCTGTCGGCGATCCGCACCAGCCCCTTGCTGCCCAACGTGATCAACCTGAAGTCGCTTGATGCCGAAGCCACGAGCTTCGACATGCTGGTGAAAGCGCTGACGGAGCAGGGCAGGGCGCAGCTCAGATTGTCCGAGAGCACGCGGCCTTTCGCGACCCCGGAGCTTGGCGTGAAACGGTCGGGCTCGACCCGGAAGAAGCTGCGGCAGGACTGGAACCGGCTCTCTGCCGCCGGCGCGGTTGATATCGTCAACAACGGTGCGCCGGATACGGCAGAGGCGTTCGAGACGTTCCTGAAGCTGGAAGTCTCTGGCTGGAAGGGCGCGCGCGGCACGGCCCTGCTGTGCGATGCCGCGGACGCGGCCTTCGTCCGGCGGATGGTCGCCGCGCTCGCCGAATGCGGCAGCGCCTCGGTGGCGCTGTTGCGCGTCAACGGTCGGCCTATCGCCGCGCAGGTGCTGATGTATTGCGGCGCCACGGCCTATAC
>JBIQHO010000313.1:0-4229 GCA_044508545.1 Bradyrhizobiaceae bacterium
GGCGTGGACGATATGTACAGCCGGATTTCATGCGTGAACGCGGGCAACCAGATCGTCGTTTCGGTCGACAAGGTCACCGTCGCGGCCCTGCGATATGACAAGGCGGAGCTGATGCGCAGCCAGTTGAAAGAACTTCTGGCGGGCGAGGGCAGCGAGTTTATCGGCTAGCTAGCATAAGACGCTGCGCTGAGAACATTGCACGCTCGTCGCCACCGGGGACGTACGCCCGAATCGATCGCCCTGATTTTTCGGATCATTTGAACGCCTCGGCATTGCCCCGGGGGTCGTGACCGTCATACCCGCGATCGGCGCGTCTGCCGCAATAAAGATCCCACAATCCTGTCGGGAAGGGCAGCCGCGCTCGCTGCGAGCCAAGTTCATAGCGCAGGGAAGCAATGCTGTAATGCGTGGCCGTATATAGCTTTTCTTCGATCATAAGAAGAAAACCCGTCAGTGAGGCGGATCACCGGCGGGTTTTTACGCGATACTCAGGATGAGCGGGCGATTGAACCGCCCGGTAACGCAATGCGCGAGCTGCGCGGAAGTTGCCATGCAAGATACGCGGGGGTGCTCCGTCACTAACGGTAGAAGTAAATGAAGCGATGTATAGTAAGAGATACATCTCCCCTTGACGGAAGAAAACCCGCCGGTCTTTCGGCGAGTGCGTCGCGGATCTGCTTCTCGGACGTGCCTCCACGATCCGATCGCGGGTGCGTGCGATATGGGGAAGTCAGGAAGAGAAAAATGATGTCTGATGCAAATCGAGTAGAGTTCGGGAAACGCCTTGCGAAACTTATTGCTGATAAACATTGGACGGACGCGCAGTTCGCCCGTGAAGCATCGAAGCATTACCGCGGCGCTCATGATTTCCGTCGCTGCGACATCTCGCTTTACATGCGCGGCATTCAGTTCCCGAAGCCTGCGCGCCTGAAGGCGATCTGCGAAACACTCGGGGTCGGGGAAAACGCGCTTGGCACCGAAGTTCACGTCGGCATGACGCACTAGCGGAGTGGATTTGACATTCGCGACCGTTTTACAGCGAATGCGAGAAGCGAAGGTCAAATCCAAAACTTCACTAGAAACTTATATTTGCTAGTGGTTCTTTATTTCTAACATTTGCAAGAACGCCCGCCGCACGGGGATGCAAATGTTAGAAACAAAGGACCACTAGTTCGAAACGTCAGCCCCGCGAGAGTCGTCGGCTCTCATGAAATCAGAACCAGAGCCATGGTTCTGATCCCGTTGCGTTTCCAGGTCCGTCATTCGGGTCGAACCCGCGGCTCGGAAACGCCTCATGCATGGGCTTTTTCCATTTCAATGAAACGGAGACCGCTCGTTGGACGGTCTCCCGCAATCAGGCGGTCCGGAGGACCGGCCGGGTTGCGCTGTCCTGTCGCGCCTGCGAAGGACGAGATTGTCACGCCGCCGCATAATGAATATACTTGAGAGAGTGTCCGCCGGCCTTTAGTCGGAGGGCGCGGCAGCAGGTTGCAGCGATTCATGACAGCACGTATTTTCAAGCCCGCCAAAAACGCGATGCAATCGGGGGTCGCCCAGACGAGGGAATGGCAGCTCGACTATGAGCCTGAGCAGGCGCGGGTCATCGAGCCCCTGATGGGCTGGACCAGCTCCGGCGACATGAAGCAGCAAATTACGCTTCGCTTCGATACAAAGGAGGACGCCATCGCCTATTGCGAGCGCGAGGGCATTCCCTGTCAGGTGATCGAGCCGAAGCCGAAGGCGGAGAGAAAGGCCGCCTACGCCGATAATTTCGCATTTCGCCGCATCGAGCCCTGGACGCATTAGCGCAGGTCCCTGGCCCATAATCATCATGGCCGGGCTTGGCCGTTCGAGGACCGGCGGCGCTTCCGCTCGGCCATAGCCGTTTGAAGAACGGCATCGCTTCGCTCGCCTATGGTCCCGGCCATCCGTGGTTTTTCGTTGAAATCCAAAGACGTGGACGTCCGTCATAAAGCCGGCCACGACGGGTTGCTGATTCCGTCTAAAAGAAACATGCTCCAGGCGAGGGCTTCAACGCCTGCCACCATCCTGGGCTGCCATGGCGCTTCGTTCCGGTATCGATCCCGCGTCGTCCGACTTTGCGCGCAACACGGAAGCGATGAAGGCTCTCGTCGCGGAGTTGCGCGACAAGCTCGCGATCGCCGCGGGCGGAGGCGGCGAGGCCGCGCGCGCCCGCCATGCCTCGCGCGGCAAGATGCTGGCCCGTGAGCGCGTTGATCTGCTGCTTGATCCCGGCACCGCGTTTCTCGAACTGTCGCCGCTGGCGGCGAATGGCATGTACGGCGGCGATGTGCATTCGGCGAGCATCATCACCGGCGTCGGCCGCGTCTCGGGCCGCGAGTGCGTGATCGTCGCCAACGATGCCACCATCAAGGGCGGCACCTATTATCCGATGACCGTGAAGAAGCATCTGCGGGCGCAGGATATCGCGCGGCAGAACAATCTGCCCTGCATCTACATGGTGGATTCCGGCGGCGCCTTCCTGCCGCAGCAGGACGAGATCTTTCCCGACGAGCGGCACTTCGGCCGCATCTTCTACAACCAGGCCAACATGTCGGCGCTGGGCATTGCGCAGATCGCCATCGTGATGGGGTCCTGCACCGCGGGCGGAGCCTATGTGCCGGCGATGTCGGACGAGAGCATCATCGTCCGTAATCAAGGCACGATCTTTCTCGGCGGGCCGCCGCTGGTGAAGGCCGCGACCGGCGAGGTCGTCACAGCGGAAGAGCTCGGCGGCGCCGACGTGCATTCGCGGCAGTCCGGCGTCACCGATCACTATGCGCAGAACGATGCCCACGCGATCGGGATCGCGCGCCGCATCGTCTCGACCTTGAAGCCGCCGCAGCGCGCTACGCTGAACATGCGTAAACCGCGCGAGCCGCTGTTCGCCAGGGAGGAAATTTACGGCGTGGTGCCGGTGGACGGCCGCAAGCCGTTCGACGTGCGTGACATCATCGCGCGCATCGTCGATGCTTCCGAGTTCGACGAGTTCAAGAAGCTTTACGGCCAGACTCTCGTGTGCGGCTTCGCGCACATCTGGGGCTATCCGGTCGGCATCGTCGCCAACAACGGCATCCTGTTCAGCGAAAGCGCGCTGAAGGGCACGCATTTCATCGAGTTGTGCTGTCAGCGGAACATCCCGCTGGTGTTTCTTCAGAACATCACCGGCTTCATGGTGGGGAAGAAATACGAGGCCGGCGGCATTGCGCGCGACGGCGCCAAGCTGGTGACGGCGGTCGCGACCGCCGCCGTGTCCAAATTCACCGTGGTGATCGGCGGCTCCTATGGCGCAGGCAACTACGGCATGTGCGGTCGCGCTTTCTCGCCGCGATTTCTGTGGATGTGGCCGAACGCGCGGATTTCCGTGATGGGCGGCGAGCAGGCTTCGATCGTTCTCAGCACGCTGCGGCGGGAGAACATTGAAGCCAAAGGCGGCACGTGGTCGGACGAGGAGGAGCGCGAATTCCAGGCGCCGATCCGCGCGCAATACGAAAACCAGGGCAATCCCTATTACGCCACCGCGCGGCTGTGGGACGACGGCGTGATCGACCCGGTGGATACGCGTCTGGTGCTGGCGCTCGGATTGTCGGCGGCAGCGAACGCAGCCGTTGAGCCGACGACATTCGGCCTGTTCAGGATGTGACGATGGCGCGTAAGCCAAGCTATCGCCGCTTCAACACACTCCTGATCGCCAATCGCGGCGAGATCGCCTGCCGCGTGATCCGCACCGCCCACGCGATGGGCCTGCGCACGGTCGCCGTTTATTCCGAGGCGGACCGCGACGCGCTGCATGTCGCCATTGCCGACGAGGCTGTGCTGCTTGGACCTGCGCCCGCCCGCGACAGCTATCTCGATATCGAAAAAATGATTGCAGCGGCCCGCCGGACCGGCGCGGAAGGTATCCATCCCGGCTACGGGTTTTTGTCGGAGAATCCTGCCTTGGCGCAAGCCTGCGCCGATGCGGACCTCGTATTCGTCGGCCCGACCGCCGCGATGATGACGGCGATGGGTTCGAAGTCGGGCGCCAAGGCGCTGATGGAGAAGGCGGGTGTGCCGCTGGTGCCCGGCTATCACGGCGAGGCGCAAGACGACGCGACGCTGCAGGGCGCGGCGGACCGCATCGGCTATCCACTGCTGGTGAAGGCATCCGCAGGCGGCGGCGGTCGCGGCATGCGGATCGTGCGCAAGGCCGGTGAGCTTGCGGCGGC
>JBIQHO010000314.1:0-4195 GCA_044508545.1 Bradyrhizobiaceae bacterium
GCCGGCGCGGGCTACTGAAAAGGCTTGTCCTTCATTGCCAGGTGTGCGGGCGGGATCATCCCAACCAATCCACGGCAGCACAGTTGGTTTGAACTCAAGGCTCTGTCGCGTCTCCATCGTGCGGCACGGCCTGAACGTTCACACCGACATCATTTTGAACGAGTCCGTCGCTGGACCGTTTGGAGGGTGCTATGACCGAACGCATTCAGGAATTCCTGCGCGATCGCCGCAACAAAGGCAACGACACCGAGCCCTGCCTCGTGGTCGATCTCGACGTCGTGCGCGACAACTACCAGACCTTCGCGAAGGCGTTGCCGGATTCGCGCGTGTTCTATGCGGTGAAGGCCAACCCGGCGCCCGAGGTACTGACCCTGCTGGCCTCGCTCGGCTCGTGCTTCGACACCGCAACGGTGGCGGAGATCGAGATGGCGCTGGCCGCCGGCGCGACGCCGGACCGCATCTCCTTCGGCAACACCATCAAGAAGGAGCGCGACATCGCGCGCGCCTACGCGCTCGGCATCCGCCTGTTCGCGGTCGATTGCGCCGCGGAGGTGGAGAAGGTCGCGCGCGCCGCGCCCGGCTCGAAGGTGTTCTGCCGCATCCTCTACGATTGCGCCGGCGCCGAGTGGCCGCTGTCGCGCAAGTTCGGCTGCGATCCGGAAATGGCGGTCGACGTGCTCGATGCAGCCAAGCGCCTGAGCCTTGAGCCGGTCGGCATCTCGTTCCATGTCGGCTCGCAGCAGCGCAAGGTGAAGGCGTGGGACCGTGCGCTTGCGATGGCGTCGCAGGTGTTTCGCGACTGCGCGGAGCGCGGGATCAACCTGACCATGGTCAACATGGGCGGAGGGTTCCCGACCAGGTACCTCAAGGATGTTCCGCCGGTCGTGCAGTACGGCCGGTCGATCTTCCGCGCGCTGCGCAAGCACTTCGGCAACCAGATCCCGGAGACCATCATCGAGCCGGGCCGCGGCATGGTGGGCAATGCCGGGGTGATCGAGGCGGAGGTCGTTCTGATCTCGAAGAAGAGCGACGACGACGAGAACCGCTGGGTCTATCTCGACATCGGCAAGTTCGGCGGCCTTGCCGAGACCATGGACGAGTCGATCCGCTACGCGATCAGGACGCGGCATGACGGCGCCGAGATGACGCCGTGCGTGCTGGCGGGGCCGACCTGCGACTCCGCCGACGTGCTCTACGAGAAGCAGCCGTATCCGCTTCCGGTGACCCTGGAGATCGGCGACAAGCTGCTGATCGAAGGCACCGGCGCCTATACGTCGACTTACTCGTCTGTGGCCTTCAACGGCTTCCCGCCGCTGAAGACGTACCACATCTGAGGCGCAAGCTCTCCCGGTTGCGGGAGATGAACGAGAACCGGAAGCCGGGCCGCCGGCTTCCACCCCGTCACAATCGTTTTGCTGACAACTCCGCGGGTCACCTGTCCGCTGGGGTGGGGACTGAGGCGCCATGGCCGCTGTTCTGACCGGGATCGTCGATCACACCGAAGCCGCTCCGTTCGTCGTCCGCGCCGAGCGCCCTTCGGACGTCGCCGCGCGCGAGGCGCTGCTCGACGCGAGCTTCGGCGAGGGCCGGCACGCGCGCACCTGCCAGCGCCTTCGCGACGGACGTGTGCCCGCCGATGGCCTCGCCTTCACGGCCACGCGTCGAGGCAGGCTGGTCGGCACCGTGCGGCTGTGGCACGTCAGCGCCGGAGGCGTTCCGGCGCTGGTGCTCGGGCCGCTCGCGGTCGATGCATCCTGCCGCGGACTTGGCGTCGGCGCCGCGTTGATGACGCGCGCGCTCGGCGTCGCGCAGGCGCGCGGCCACGGCGCGGTGATCCTGCTCGGCGATGCAGCATATTATTCGCGCTTCGGCTTCTCCGCGCTCGGAACCGGCCGCCTGTCCCTGCCCGGGCCATTCGAGCCAGAGCGGCTGCTGGCGCTCGAACTGCGCGCAGGTGCGCTGGACGCAGTATCCGGCGTTATCATGCCGACCGGCATTCCGGCATCGGCGCCGCGGAAAAATCATCCGCGCAAAATCAGACGGCCGCTGCCGCGAGCGGCGTGAGAGGGACCAGGGCGAGAACGCTCGCTCCGGCGGCGCGGCCCGATCACCGCGACTCGCGCCAAGATGTCGCGGTCCACACATTGACTTCCCTGCGGATCGCCTTACCTTTGAACAATGATGTCGAATGCCTGCGATAACCGTTTGTTGCTGCGCGCAGGTCACCTCCAAGCAGGACGGTGACCCGGACGGACGCGTGCGTCCGTGCCGTCCGGGATAGGTTCGACTGCATCCCCAACCGAACACATTTAATCCCGGCACGTTGAGCGATGCGTCGTGCATCGCAAGCTGTGCCACCCCCGGGTCGTGATCGTATCGATCTCGTCACGGCCAATTCCCGGTGAACAACATGCTGGACAATCTGCAGACTCGTCTCCCCGCCATCGCCATCAGCGCGCGTGACATCGATCGCCTGCGCCACCTTGCCGAAGCCGCGATGGAAAAATATCCCGCGACGGCGGAATTTCTCGCGCGTGAAATCGACCGTGCCGAGATCATCCCGGCCGACCGGCCGGCGCGCAATGTCGTGACGATGCAGTCCGAAGTGACATTCGTCGACGACATCAGCGGCCAGCAGCGAACGGTCACTCTGGTCTACCCCGAAGACGCCGACGTCGACGCCGGCAAGATCTCGATCCTCACGCCCATCGGCGCGGCCCTTATCGGCCTGTCCGCGGGACAGAGCATCGAGTTCCAGACGCCGTCCGGCGGCTGGCGTTCGCTGACCGTGAGCGCCGTCGGGTGATGCCGCCCGGCATCGCCCACTCTCGAATAACGGCGGCGACGTGCCTATTCTCGCGCAAGCGCCAATAGGCACGTTACGTTATAAAATATCATTGCATAATAAAGTCACCGCGATGACCGCGCCTGCCGCCGTCGCCGGAACTCCCGGTTGATGCCAAAGCGTTTTCGCGCGAAGTGGATCCCGGTTCGCGTCAAGAAAACGCGTCAAAACAAAAATCATAGAGCCTCGCTTCTGATACCATCAGAGGCGAAAAGGCTCTAGACTTGGCATATGCAGGGCAGCCATCATCATGACCATTCCGATCACGATCATGCGCGACATGGGGACGATCATGGCGGACATGATCACGGCGCGCACGGTCATTGCGGTCATGCCCACGCCACCGACTTCGGCCGCGCCTTCGTCATCGGGATCGGACTGAATACAGCGTTCGTTCTCGTCGAGGCCGGCTACGGCTTCGCCGCGAATTCCACGGCGCTGCTCGCGGATGCCGGACACAATCTGTCCGACGTGCTCGGCCTGGTCGTTGCGTGGGTCGCGGCCGTGCTGTCGCGCCGCCCGCCAACGCCGCGCCTGACTTACGGCCTGCGCAAAACCTCGATCCTGGCCGCGCTGGTGAACGCGATCCTTCTGCTCGTTGCGTGCGGCGCGATCCTGCTGGAAGCGATCCAGCGGCTGATCCATCCCGAACCGATCGCAAGCCTGACGGTGATGGTGGTCGCCGCGATCGGAATCGTCATCAACGGCATCACGGCATGGCTGTTCGCATCGGGCCGCCGCACCGACCTCAATATTCGCGGCGCCTACCTTCACATGATGGCGGATGCCGCCGTCTCGCTCGGCGTTGTCCTGGCCGCCGCGGCGATGATGGTGACAGGATGGTTGTGGCTGGATCCGGCGATGAGTCTCGTCATCGTCGCTGTCATCGTCTGGGGCACGTGGGGCCTTTTGCGCGAAAGCACCGCAATGACGCTGGCGGCGGTGCCTTCCGGCATCGATCCGGCCGCCGTGCGCATCTTCCTTGGCGAGCATCCCGATGTCGCGTCGATCCACGACCTCCATATCTGGCCGATGAGCACCACCGAGACCGCGCTGACCGCGCATCTGGTCATGCCGGCGGGAAATCCCGGCGACGCATTCCTGACCGACACCTGTCGTGAACTGCAGCGTCGCTTCGGCATCGGCCACGTCACGCTGCAGATCGAGACATCGGTCGACGCCGACTGCGCGCTCGCACCCGACCACGTGGTGTGATCACATGACATTCATGATCGCGTAGCCGCCGGCACGCGCTCAGCCGCGCGCGGGACTTGATTTCGTCGGCGTTTTGTCGTTTTCAAATGTGCCCTCGGCCGCTTTTGCCGGCCCGCCATCCCCCGACAATCCGGA
>JBIQHO010000315.1:0-4188 GCA_044508545.1 Bradyrhizobiaceae bacterium
AGGGCGTTTTGCTGATCGCGATCGAGGACGTGCGCAGCGGCAAGCTCGAACCCGGCCAGGCAACGGCGATTGCGACATTGGCCCGCGCAATTCAGTCCCTGTCACCGGTAGCCAACTTCGATGACCAACTGAACGCAATGCAGAGCGAGATCAACGCCCTGAAAGCGAGTCAGGTGGCGTGACCGTCACGTTTGCCACACTGGAGAAACGCGCCGCGGCGATGTCCCGTGAGATCGTGCAGCTCAAGCCGGCTGGTCCCATTCCCACGGCCGTCGAGATGGCGCGGTCGATCGGCATCGAGCCGGACCCATGGCAGGAACGAGTGCTCACCTCGGAGTTGCGGCAGTTCCTGCTTCTCGCTTCGCGTCAGTCTGGCAAGTCGATGACGGCCGGCCTCCTCGCCCTCCATGAAGCGGTGTACTTCCCCGGTTCCCTCACGCTGATCGTGAGTCCAACCGAACGACAATCGAAGCTCCTTCTCCGCTCCATCCGCCGGTCGTACCACCGGCTGACCGGCGTTCCCCCGGCAATCTCAGATGGAAAGATCGCGCTCGAGCTCGACAACGGAAGTTCGATCTTTGCGTTGCCGGGCGATGAACAGGGCATTCGTGGCTTCTCGGCGGTCGATCTGATCCTCGAGGATGAGGCTTCGATCGTCCCGGATGAGACGTACGAAAGCATCCGTCCGATGCTCGCGGTGTCCGGCGGCCGGCTGGTACTGCTGACAACTCCACGCGGGCGCCGTGGTCACTTCTACCAGGAGTGGACCAACGGCGGCACTCGCTGGCATCGGGAGAAAGTGACCGCCAGCGAGTGCCCGCGCATCTCGCCAGAGTTCCTGGCGGACGAGCGCAAGCGCGGCGGTGAGTACTGGTATTCGCAGGAATACGAGTGCCAATTTGTTGATCTAGATACGCAGTATTTCGCCAGTGAGCTGGTCGAAGGAGCCGTGTCGGCTGACATCGTGCCGATCGATCTGCCGGGCTTCGGAGCGTGGGCGGCATGAGTATGTCGATGCTGCAATATCGCGGCCACTGGGACCGCATGCCGGCGCGGGATTTCCTCTTGGGTTGCGATCTCGGCAAGAAGCACGACTACACCGCTCTGACGACCGTCGAGCGCGTGACCGCTATCGGCGACGAGAACGGCTGGATCCAGTCTCGGCTCGATGAGGCGGTGTACCACGTCAGCCAGGTCTCTCGCGTCAAGGGGATGCCGTATCCCAGGCAGGTCGCGGCGATCAAGGCAAACGTTCAGGCGTTGCAGGCGATCCGCCCGGAGCCATCGATCGAGCTCGTGGTCGACCAAACCGGTGTTGGTCAGGCGGTCTGCGACCTGCTTGCCGATGCGGATCTCGGCTGCACCCTGACTTTTGCAACGATCACCGGCGCCGATTCGATGACGCATGAGCGGGGCAGCGACGAATACCGGATTCCGAAACGAGATTTGGCGTCATCGGTGGCCGTGTTGCTCGAATCAGATCGCCTCAAATACGCCGCGGCGTTGCCATATTTGGATGCGCTGCAGAACGAACTCAAGAGCTTCCAAGTGAAGGTGAACCCGCGCACCGGCCACGACAGCTATGGCAACGCCACCGACTGGCGTTCGGCCGAGCATGACGATCTAGTGCTCTCGCTCTGCCTGGCGTGCTGGCGTGGCGAGAACCGCGGCAGCGGGTGGACTGATGGACTCATGGCCGGCTTCGGCGCATGGGTGAGCGATATGGGCGCTGGATAACCAAGAAAGGAACCGAACCATGGACGTGAACCTCAACAAACCAACACCGCTGCCGGAGCTGCCGGACGTGCTGCGAGACGGCACGCGCAAGCCGGCCACCCTCGACGGTGCGACCTATCAGGCGCAGTTCCGCAACAAGACCGCAGACATCCCCCGGCCGACCCGCGAGGAATACCCCTACTGGAACGATGAGCACCTCGCCACGATGCAGCACAGCTATGACTGCGCGCGGTATTGGGATCGCTATCTGGACCAGACCGCCGACGACGCCAACGCGCGCAAGGAGGCTGAACGCAAAGAGCGCGAGCGGAAGCAGCAAGAAGCCGATGACGAACAGCGCGCCTATCAGCGGTCCCAGCTGCTCGCGCCAGCCAAACGCGCCTACATCCAGGCCGGCGGCAGTGAAGCCGACTGGGCCAAGCAGGAAGACTCGATCTATCAGGACATTCTCAGAGAGCAGGCTGTCCGCGCGGCAACGGCACCGAGCAACGTGCAATCGCTCGTCCCGCGTCACTCGTTCTAAGGAGTACCAGCATGAACACCGTCGAACAGCGAAAAGACGCCATGATCGCCCTCCGGCGCCGTGGCATCGCCATTCCGAACGCCGTTCTCTCCGCCGTCGAAAAAGACGTGCCGGGGTCCGAGTTGCGGAGGTGGCCATTCTGGGCGGCGATCTGGTCGCGGCCACAGGCGACCGAATGGCGATACAACGAAGCCGAGCTCGTCAGCGCACAAAGCGCCTGGGACACATCGAAGCGACACGTCGACAACCAGGCCGAACTTGCGGCCGATATCGACGCCCGCAAGCAACAGCAGCGCGACGAACGCAACAAGGCCGACGCCAGCCGAAAGGCATCAGAACTCGAGACCGTGACCGCCGAACTCCGCAGCGCCTATCTCAGTCAGCCCGGTACGACCGAAGAGATGTTCGAGAAGGCGCTCCCGGAGCTGTTGGAAGCGCGGGCACGACAGGCAGCGCTGGCGGGCAAATCATCCCGGCCGGTTCTTCCGGCCCACTTGTATTCCTAGGAGGCACCGATGTTCCAAGTTCCCTCCGTCCTCGACATCATCGAAGAGCGCAACAAGCAGGCCATCCGCAGCGTGCTCGACGGCCTGGACGGCACCAACGCCGTGCAGGACGCGCTGAGCGGCGGTGTGTGCGTTCAGGCGTTCACAGACGCACTTGGCGGCACTGGAGCCGTGGAAGCCCTGCACGCGCAACTGAGCGCCACCAGCGCGATCTCAGCCGCCCTCGCGTCCCCGCCAACCTTCGGACTCGATATTCGCCGCGTCATCGATGGCGCATTGATTAGGAGCTAACCAGTGGCCGGAACCCTCAAGTCGATTTCCAGCAAGCGGGCAACGATTCACGTCCCGACCGATCCGGACAATCCGGAGGGTGACAAGATCCGGGTGGTCTACAAACCCCGCTCACTGAACGGCGAGCTCTCCCAGAACATCCTGGAGCGGGTCGAAAAGAATCCGGAGCTGGGCCAGTTGCTCGTTCCCCAAGCCACTCGCCAGTTCATCGCGAACGTGGTGGTGGAATGGGACTTGCGGGCGGATGAGGCCGATTCGGAGCCGATTCCCCTGACCGATGAGGGGCTGCTCACGGTCCCGATCGCGTTCCTCGAAGAGATCGTGGCCGCCATTCGGGACGATCAATCCGTCGACCCAAAAGCGAAGAGCTGATCGAATGGGCGATCAAGAACGAAAAGCTCTACGCCAGCATGCTCCACGCCGGCGATATCGATCCGCTTCCGTGGTGGCTGGACTATCTCGACCTCGCTCGCAAGTGGAATGTGCCGCCGTGGGAATTGATCGACGACTGGACGCCGCGGCGCTTCTGGATCGAATGCCAGTGGATGCTCGATCGCGTGCTCCGCAATGTGGCGCCCAAAGGCGCTGACGACTGAGCCTGACAGGACCTTCCAATGCCAACCATCGCGGATCTCTCGGTAAAATATTCGGCCGATACCTCGAATTTCGAGAGTGGGACGAACAAGGTTCAGGGCCTCATCTCCGGACTGACCAGCGGGGCGAAGGGGCTCGCCACCGTCGCGGGCGGCTTCCTGCTCGCTCAGGGCGTGCAAAAGCTCATCGGTGGCATGGGCGATCTGGCCGGCGCGGGTCTCTCCTTCGAAAAAGAACTCGCCAATATCAATTCGGTCCTGCAGGACGATAGCGCCGTCAAGAAATACGGCGATGCGCTGATTCAGTTGTCCAAGGACCCGCGCGTCCTGGCCGGGCCGACCGAGCTCGCCGCCGGGTTCTACAACGTCGCCTCGGCCGGTTTCACGGGCCAGGGCGCCCTCGACGTGATGACGGCCGCGGCCATGGCCGCCACCGCCGGCATGACCACCGCCGACGTGGCGGCCGGCGCGATCGCCGGAACCATGAATGCCTACGGGCAAAACACCTACACCGCCGCGCAGGTGTCAGACGCCTTGT
>JBIQHO010000003.1:0-34363 GCA_044508545.1 Bradyrhizobiaceae bacterium
CCAGAATATCCAGAAAATGATATGAATAGGCCAAATAATATCACTTTAGATTTCATTTCCCCTCTCCCTTTTTTATTGACGGGAATAGAGGAGATTTTAACAGCGAATATAGGACGCGATACCGATAATGATGTGCTGAAATCATAATGCGGGGTTATGGCCGAGATTCAGATCAAAACTGCTTCCTGGGACCGGGGCGCGCTACACGGAACTCGCAAGAATTTTTTGGACGCATGCGGCAAATTTGTGCGCTACTTTCGACATCGGCTCGAACTTCGAGGACAATATGGAAAGCGGCAGATGCAATGCTGGGGTTAGCGGGACAGCAACAAGACTTTGGGATTCAAGTGTGCGCGTGACGAGTTGGTCGGCGATCGTTACCCCTATGCCGGCTTTCACGAGATTGCACGCAATGGGTGCATTGCGAACTTCGCAGATGACTTTCGCAGGAGCTTTCATCTGCGAAAGAAAACCGAATACAATCCGACCAACAGGCGTATCGGAGCCGTAGCTGATAAAGGGTACGTCGAGGAGATCGTTTGGGGAAAATGCTTCTAGCCCTGCTATCGGATCTGTTCGTCGGCAGATGCAACTGAGCCTAACATTAAAAATTCGGGTAGTATGAATGTTGGGATGTTCGTTCGGCAAATTGGCGATTGCGATGTCTGCTTGCCCGAGTGCTATCCGATGCACGAGTTCATCGACTCCGAACGTCTCGAACTCAATTCGTATGTCGGGTAGGACCCTGTGAAACTCTGCGATCGCGCTTGGGATCAGCCACTCTCCTATGCTTGGGCTGGAGAGAATTTTGATTTTGCCGGCGCTGTTTCGGGCAAGATCGTATGCGAGGTCGTTGATGCGTTGTATGTGCGCGTAAAGTCCATCGACCTCAGCAAACAGCTTGCGCGCTTCTGGCGTGGGATGAAGACGCCCCTTGTGCCGTTCGAACAGGGGGAGTTTCAGCTTGTCTTCCAAGTAGCGGATGACTCTGCTTACCGCAGGCTGAGACACATGCAGAAGCCTGCCGGCACCGCTGATCGATCCGGTTATCATGACGGCCCGGAAGACCTCTATCTGTCGATGATTCATTCCCATTGGGGTTACTATATCAGCGACGGCAGATGCATAAAAGAACGCTGGGCCGCAGTCCCACGCCTCAATCTCGCTGCCCGACTCTCAGCATCGCGCTACTAAAGCTATCGTAGAATTCAGACAGACAGGCAATCACGGTCTCCAGCATAAGCTTGCCATTTCCAAGCGTAGCTTCGGCCGGGTCGCCAAAATAGCGATAAGTGTCGCCGGTGAATACCGGTGGCCAGAACGCGTTTGCGGTCTCGATCGGATCCCTGCCTTCGCCTTGGAAGTATGGTTGTATCGACCGCGCGGGCAGACCAACAGCGGCCTCCAGAACCTTACGGACAAATGCGTCGTCCCGAGCATGCAGAGCCAATTGCAATGCGGTTTCAAATTCGCACGCGTGGCCTGGTCGTTTGGCCGTCCCCTTCAGCATCTCCGCAATAACATCCGCTGCTGGCCCCCAGTAGTCGACGCAACTTACCGGTACGCCGGAGGTGACGAGTTCAGCGACCGCCACGCGCAATGGCGGTAGGTTTCCTCCATGCCCGTTCACGATGAGGATGCGGTTGAACCCGGCGTTATGCAGGCTGATTACCACATCCTTTACCAATGACATCAAGGTGGAGGCGCTCAATGTGATCGTCCCAGCATAACCGTTGTGATGCGGGGAAAAGCCGTATGCGACCTCCGGCACGACCAGAACCTGCGATCGTGCACGAGCGGCGGCCAGAAGCGAAACCTGAGTCGCCAGATTTGTATCTGTATCCACCGGCAGATGGCTGGCATGTTGTTCGGTGGCGCCGACGGGGAGGACGATGAGGACGCCGCGATCCCTAGCCGCACGGATATCATCGTCGGTGAGGTCACCCCAAGCTTGAGAGTCACGCATTCATCGGGTTCCGTCCGGAGACCGATCGGCCGTGTCCGGCAATCTGGGAAACGAACCGGGTCGCTATTTCCGCCGGAAGAAGAACCGGGGCGCCGAGCCGGCGTTCTATGTCGCTGATCAATAGCTCGTCGCCTGGCGCGCAGCCGAAGCCGTAGCCAAGAATGCATACGAGATCCAGCTTGCTGGTCGTAGTCCCCACTTGGATTAGGTCCTTGAAGGTGCCGTCGGTCTCCAGAAAGGTGTTTTGTACGTTTACGCCAGTCATCACATTGCTCCAGTCGGCTACGTCGGTGTCGCGATGAGCGCTGATCACGATCACGCCGAGGCGAAGTGGCCGCGACAAGGCGCGGGATATGGAGACTACCGCGTCGACAAGCAGGTGCCGTGGCAGGATGAACGGCTGGCGCGAACTGACAGAGACCCCCGGAAGCTCTGCAGCGCAGGCGAACAGCGTGATATCCGCTCCCTTTTCCTCCAGTGTTGACACGCATGCTGCCAGCCGCTCCGGATAGGCGTCGACTGACAGAGCAAGCGCTTCCCACCCGGCGCCGAGCCGGTGGCCCCGGGCCTGCGAATTGCGGAACGGAGCGACGATGCTGTGACGGTTCACAGAAACCGCGCTTTGACGCGCCTCTTCGATAGGCACTGTCTCAAAGGCGTGCTCGCAGATGAGCCGGATGCGCCTGCCAAGGCGCCGGAACTCGAGGCGGTGATACTCTTCAATGTCCGGGCGAGGACCTTGTCCCGACGTGACGATGCCTAGGCACAAATCGCTCGAAGGCTCGCCCCCTTCACCCATGCCGGCCGCGTTCACTGAAGCACCCTTAGGTCGGCTTGCACCGCATCCGCAATCTTTTCACCGATCATGATCGTTGGAATATGGGTATTGGCCCGCGGCACGACCGGCATGATGGAGGCGTCGCCGACGCGCAACCCTTCGACATCATAAACGCGCCCGCTTGGATCGGTAACTGCAAGTGGGGACTCCCGACGGCCCATGGCGCAGGTGCAAGAGGGATGCCACGTGCTTGTCGCATTCTGTCGTACGAAATTTTCCAGAGCCCCTTCGTCGGAAAGCAAGCTCTTCAGGGACGCGCCCTTGGTAATAGCTTTCTTGATGAACCATCGGCGGAGCGCAGTTGGGCCGTCCATCATGAGCGCGGCGATCTGGGTCAAAACCTTGTTGGAAAGTGTCAGCTTGCCGAAACGCTGCGCTTCCTCCGAATAACTGGATGGGAAAGCGTCCACAGCCACCCCCGCCAGCGCCGGACTCGCCACAATGTCGGCCATCATACGCAATCCCCCCATCAAGCGCTTCAGATCCCTTTCGTCGGAAAGGATGTTCATGAACACGGTCGGATCGCTGTCGGGCTGGGCATCTGCGATTAAGACCTTTCCGCGGGAAAAGGTCTTCCCCGTGAATATCTGGAATGTTCCCAGTTGCATCCCGAGCGGGTGCCATGCGGATCGCGAAAGTGTATTCACGATCATATCCGCCGGCGGACATCCTTCGACGCCTGACGAATAACGCAGGTGCAACTGCACATGGCGGCGTGTGACGGGATCAAAGCGTGCATGGGGAGGCAAATAGGCCGTTATCGAGACGGCGACGTGATCCTGCAGTCCTTCACCGACGCCCAGTCTGTCCGCCACCACGTCAATCCCCAATCTCCTTAGACGCGCGGCCGGACCGACGCCGGAACGCTGGAGAAGCGCGGGGCTGCGGATGGCGCCACAGCACAGGACGATTTCGCGCGCCGACACATACTCGTTCCCAGCTTTTGTGCGCATCTGGACGCCGGTCGCTCGCCTTTCCTCGAAGACGATCCGCTCCACCGTAGTGTCCGTTGCGATCTTCAGGTTCGGGCGCTGCCGGACGGTGGCGCCAAGATAGGCCATCGCCGTGGATACGCGCCGGCCATAGGCGTTGTTGAACGGCGCGGGCGAAAAGCCTTCGCTGAAGCCGTCGTTCATGTCCGAGATATAGCTGAAGCCATGCGCCGCGAAGGCCTTGCCGGTCGCCGCAGCAAGACCATCCCATCCCTCAGGAAAGATGCGCCGGATGGGGATCGGTCCTGCGTCGCCATGGGCGTCACCGGTAAAGTCCATGTCCTTCTCAAGACGCCGGAAGTAGGGCAGCACGCCCTCCCAATTCCATCCGGCCGCGCCCATCTCCTGCCACTCCTCATAGTCGTCGGGGGAGCCGCGGACAGCCACAGCACCGTTGATACTCGATCCTCCCCCGAGCACACGCCCTTGTTCGTAGACACGCGTCTTTGATGGAAGTGCATCCGATGGTTCTGGACCGAGCGAAACGCGGAAATTGGGCCAGTTGTAGGATTTGTTCAGATAGGCCCTCCCCGGAAACGTATCCAGAATATCATCCGGCTCGCGGCCGGGAACGAGGTTGCCACCTGCTTCGACTAGCAGTACCTTCTGGCGGGGATCGGCAGAAAGGCGGCTGGCGATGACGCAGCCGGCGGCTCCGCCGCCCACCACGATCACATCAAACGATTGCGACACGGTATATATCTTCAGAGCAGAATTGGAAGGAAATCATACGTTTCTTGTGCCCCAAACAGCCGGCGAGACACATATAAAATCATTGCTCTCAATCATGCTTTCGCATTATGGATGGCGCCATCCGCAACAACTATAACCCAACAGTATGGGTTGCATCTACATTTCGATGTTTACTACGCCCTTTGTGCCTTCCGAACGCAGCTCTCGATGAGTAGATTTCGGTTGTGTTAAAAGCCAGAGTGAGCATTTGAAATGGCGTTGACCGTTTTTGCAGGAACGATAGTTCTGCCTGACCGTGTTCTAGAAGGCGGCCACGTCCTCGTTGAACACGGCAAGATTGTGCGAGTGGGCGAGGGTATGCCGTCCAGAGATTACATCGGCGGAAAAGATGTTCTCGTCCTCCCCGGCGCAATCGACGCACAGGTTCACAGCCGCACGCAGCGTTCGCAGGGCGACTTTCTGTGGTCCACGCGCTCGGCTGCGGCCGGAGGTGTCACCACCATCATCGATATGCCCTATGATGAGGGTGATCTGATCTGCAACGCTGAACGGCTGTGTAGGAAGGCGAGCGAGGCAGCGGAGCAGGCTCGTGTTGATTTCGGGCTTTATGCAACCATCCATCCGGCGGACGGCCCCTCGAAGATCGACGAAATGGTCGATGCCGGTGCGGTTGGCTTCAAGTTCTCCACCTTCAATACCGATTCGGAGCGCTTCCCGCGCATTCCGCCTCATGTGCTCGCGAAGTGCTTTGCCCGCATCGCTCACCACGGTTTGATTGCCGGCGTCCACAACGAGAACGACGAGTTCGTCCGGGCGGCCATGCAGGAAGTGCGGAATGCGGGCCTGACTGATTGGTCGGCGCACGAGCGCAGTCGCCCTGCTTTGTCGGAAGCGCTCGCGATGGCTGAGATTTACGAGATCGGGGCGGCTACCGGCTGCGCTTCGCATGTCGTCCATTGTTCCATTGGTCGCGGCTATGAAATGTGCGCCGCATACAGAGCGCAGGGATATGAGAGCACCATCGAGGCATGTATCCATTATCTCGTTCTCACCAACGAAGACGACGTCGCCAGAATCGGCGCTAAGGGCAAGGTTAATCCGCCCATCCGCTCGCGCACCGAGCTCGAAGCGATCTGGCGTCACTTGGCCGCGGGCAACGTGACTGTCGTGTCCACAGATCATTCCGGGTGGTCGGAAGATCGCAAGGACAAGGCAGATTTCCTGGCGAACTCGTCCGGCATGCCGAGTCTCGAAGTACTTTATCCGCTGCTCTTGAAGGGGCTTGAGGAAAGAGGACTCAGCTTCAGCCTCGCTGCGCGCTTGCTGGCTCACAATCCCGCCGCGCTGTTCCGGATCTCGCATGACAAAGGCGCGCTTGCTGTGGGAACCGATGCCGACATCGTCTTGATGAAGAAGGACCCGCATATCTATAATGGCGGCGCAAGCGGACACAATTTCGTTTCTTGGAGCGCCTATGAGGGCAGGGAGCTACCCTACCGGGTGACAGCAACGTACCTGCGCGGACAATGCGTATTCGAGCACGGCAAGTCGATAGCTGCCCCGGGCATTGGTAGGTTCGTTCGCCCTGCCACGGCACCCTCGCTGTGATGACGCTTCCGCAAATCGATGCTGCTCGCCTATGGGACGATCTCGAGGCGCTGGGCCAGATCACGGACCCAGATAAGCCGTTCACGCGGCGCGCGTTCACTGACAGGTTTCTCGAAGGGCGTGCGTGGCTGTGTCGCCGGTTCGAGGATGCGGGCCTCAGGGTTTTGCGGGACCCTGCCGGAAATCTCATCGGCCGTCGCGAGGGCACACGTCCCGAGCGGGGCGTGCTTGCCATTGGATCACATTCGGACACCGTGCCGGCGGGGGGGCGCTTCGATGGGGTGGCCGGCGTTCTGGCTGGTCTCGAGGTCGTCCGCTCCTTGCCGGCGACGATGGAGCATACGGTGGAAGTCATTGATTTCCTTGCCGAGGAACCCAATGTGTACGGACTTTCCTGTGTTGGTAGTCGCGGGATAAGCGGCCATCTCGACGTGGAGATGCTGGAATACCGCGCGCCTAGTGGGGAGACTCTGGGAGAGGGACTGCGACGCATGGGCGGCGATCCAAGCCAGCTGGCCGCGGCGCGCCGGTCCGACATTGTCGCCTATCTCGAGTTGCACATCGAGCAGGGACCACTCTTGGAAAGCAGGGGTGTCAACGTCGGGATCGTGACGGGGATCGTCGGCATAACCCGACATGAGGTTGTGTTCGAAGGTCGAGCCGACCATGCCGGCACGACGCCGATGTCCGTCCGTAAAGATGCGCTGGCCGGGGCCGCAGGACTGATCACGGCGGTAAGAAGCCTTGCAGGCGACATGGCCGCAGCGACGAACGGCTATTTCGTTGCAACCATTGGAAGTATGGTGCTTGAGCCCAACGCTGCCAACGTCATCCCATCGAGGGTTACGCTGCTGGTTGAAGCTCGGAGTACCAGTGAAGAGGATCTGAAAGACTTCGGGCGGCGGCTAGAAAGGCTTAGTCTCTCCGCTGCAGACGAGGCTGGCGTTATTCGATCCAACTTCACCCGCAAATCCCGGTCGAATATGGTCGATTGTGACGCCCGGCTGCGGGGGGTGCTGAAGGATTGCGCGACAGCCCGGGGAATTTCATCCATCGATCTTGCCAGCGGCGCAGGCCACGATGCCATGTTTGTAGCGCAGATCGCTCCAATGGCGATGATCTTCATCCCATGCCGAGAAGGACGCAGCCATTGTCCTGAGGAATTTGCTAGCAAGGAAAGCTTGGCGGCAGGTACACAGGTCTTACTTGATGCGATAATCCGTCTCGACAAAAATCACGTACCTATTCTTGGGTGATGGTAGCGCGCTCGTGGAAATTCAATGCAGAGGAAGAATATACCTTATATATTATGAAGGATATTACTTTATCCCTGATCAACAACACACCGAGTAGGGCGTGAGGGGTCAAATAGTATGAATATTGTGCTTCCTACAGGTGTTTCAACGATATCCAATTTTCCGGTCGGTATCCGCGTTGCTGTCTGCTGCTCGCCAGCGTCGTTCCATGAAACATCGACAAGTGCGTACACATTTTTGCCATGCACTTCGTAGTAGGAGGCTTCGATGCGCGCGGCAATCCGTTTCCAATGCGAGCGCCGATAGGCATCGATTATTCTCGGCAAGAGGACCGATAGCAGCGCTACTAAGGCAAGCAGGAGGAGAATCGTCCCCTCTCTCATGGTGACTGTTGACCTCGATCTACGACCCTGACAGACATTGACGGAAGACCAATGGTCTCGGCGATGATGAGAGCGCCCACCTGCAGGTTGGGCAATATCATGTCGGCTCTCCCGAGGCCGTAATGCCCAATATCACCACTGACAGTGCCAGTGGAGGCTTGAACTGCTTCGATGGCAAGCGAGAAGTACCGGCGATCTGATCGTTTGTATTCAGGGATTGCGGTAACGCGATCATGCGCTGGAGCAGCAATACGGTAGTTGTGATTAAGTATCATCTCGCTGCTCTGCTTTCCAAGCCTCGTAACGTGTCTTGTTCTTAGCATTAGCCGGGTAAAGGCCGGGCAGTGGATGGCCTGCCTCCACCTCGCGCATTATCCAACCTTCCAAGCGTTCCTGCTCAATTCCTTCCTGAACCACCTCATCTACGAGGGTTGCAGGGATGAGGACGGCGCCGTCGTCGTCGATGATGATAAAATCATTGGGGAAGACAGCCACGCCACCGCAGGCAATTGGCTCCTGCCAGTTAACGAAGGTCAAACCCGCAACGGAAGGGGGAGCGGCAACGCCGGCAGCCCAGACCGGGAGACCGGTGCCCAAGATGCCCGCCACATCGCGTACAACACCGTCCGTGACCAGTGCTGTCACGCCACGTTTTGCCATGCGTGCGCACAGAATGTCGCCAAAGATCCCGGCATCGGTGATGCCCATGGCATCAACCACGGCAATCACTCCTTCGGGCATCGCTTCGATCGCGGAGCGGGTTGAGATGGGAGAAGACCAACTTGCAGGAGTTGCTAGATCCTCGCGTGCGGGAATGAAGCGTAAGGTAAAGGCGCGGCCGACGATGCGGGGCTGCCCGGGTTTGAGGGGGAAGGCGCCGCGCAGCCATACGTTGCGCAATCCCTTTTTCAGCAGGATCGTGGTGACGGTGGCCGTAGTGACTTTCGTCAGCGCCGCGATGGCCTTTTGCTCGTCATAGGGAAGGCTTGCCTCGGTCATTGCGTCCTCGCGAAGTTCAGATGCTGGGGATCAGCCCGCCATCCACGCGGATGACGCTGCCAGTGATGTAGGCGGCCTGCGCGCTGGCGAGGAAGGCGGCGGTCGCGCCATATTCCTCCGGATCGCCGTAACGGCCGACGGGAATTGTGGCATGGCTTTCAGCCGAGACCTCCTCGACGCTGCGGTGCTCACGTCTCGCCTTCTGCTCGTCCAGGAAAGCGATTCGTGGCGTCGCTATGCGCCCAGGCAGTATTACATTCGACGTTATTCTGTCGCGCCCCACCTCGCGGGCTAATGTCTTCGACCAGCCGACAAGCGACGAGCGCAGCGTGTTGGAAAGCCCGAGGTTGGGAATTGGTGCTACAACACCGGAAGAAGTCGAGGTGATGATGCGCCCCCATTTCCTCTCCCGCATCCCAGGCAGGACTCGATCAGTCAGCATGATCACCGAAAGGACCATGGACTGGAAGCCGTCTCGCCACTGTCCCGCTTCCTGTCCTGCTACCAAGCTAGGCTTCGGGCCGCCTGTATTGTTGACCAGAATGTCGATATGACCCAAGGTGGCCTCCACTTCGCCGACACGCGGCTCTATCTGCGACAGATCGGCCATATCCCAAATGATGGGGACTGCCTCGCCGCCAGTAGCGCGGATGGCGGCGACCGTCCGCTCCGCCCCTTCCGGCGATCGGTTACCGACAGCCACACGTACGCCTTCGCGCGCTAGAGTTTTTGCGATCGCTCCACCGAGGCCGCCGCCAGCGCCGAGCACTAGGGCGATCTTTCCCTTAATTCCAAGATCCATGATGCGTCCTTTCAGGTCAATCTCGCGCAGGCCTCTTTGATCCGGGCCATCGCCACTTCGAGACGTTCGGTGGAGGTCGCAAAGGAAATGCGGAAATGTGGCTCAAGTCCAAAGGCCGTTCCCGGCACCACCGCCACGCTCGCCTCCTCGATCAGAAAGGTTGCGAAATCGGCATCCGTCTCAATTCTCCGCCCATCGGGACGCAAGCACCCCATCATCCCCAAGCAAGAAGGATAAAGATAGAACGCGCCGGTCGGCGTAAGGCAGGACAGCCCGTCGATACTGTTGAAAGCCGCTAGGCACAGATCACGCCGCGTCTGGAACACCGCATTGCGCTTGGCGAGGAATTCCAAGGGTCCGTTCAGTGCAGCCACGGCTGCCGCTTGGCTGACCGAGCTGGGGTTCGTCGTGCTTTGCGACTGGATCGTCGCCATGGCCTTGATCAGCCACTCGGGGCCGCCGGCATAGCCGATCCTCCAACCAGTCATCGAATAGGCCTTAGACACACCGTTCACCGTCAGCGTTCGGTCTTTCAGCCGTGGCTCGACCGCAGCGATGGTGGCGAATTCCCATCCGTCATAGCGGATGTGTTCGTACATGTCGTCAGTCAGCACCATCACATGCGGGAACTCCAGCAAGACATCTGCTAGCGCCCGCAGTGCCTGCACCGAATAGCCCGCTCCGGTGGGGTTTGACGGTGAATTTAGGATCAGCCAGCGTGTTCGCGGCGTGATTGCCCCCCGCAGTGCGGCGGGAGTTATCAGAAAGCCATCTGCCTCGCTACAGGCCACCGTGACAGGCACGCCATCCGCCAGCCTAACCATGTCGGGATAACTGACCCAGTAGGGCGCGGGGATGATCACCTCGTCGCCTTCGTCGAGTGTGGCGAAGAGGGCGTTATAAAGTACCTGTTTGCCGCCAGTCCCGACAGTGATCTGGCCGACGTCGTAGTGCAGAACGTTCTCTCTCGCGAATTTGCCCACGATGGCGCGTTTCAGCGCGGGCGTCCCGTCGACATCGGTGTAACGCGTCTGGCCCGCGTCTATTGCTGCCTTGGCGGCCTCGCGGATATGTTCGGGCGTTTCGAAATCGGGTTCCCCCTGTGACAAGCTTATGATGTCCTTTCCGACCCGGCGCAATTCGTTCGCCAATCGGGTGATGGCGATCGTGGGGGAAGGCTGCACCGCCGACATCCGTGTTGCTAGGCTAAACAATGCGGTGCCCTGTACCATTCGCGCTACTCTTTTAATAAAGGCGTATTCCGCCCCGTTGGGACCTATTCGTTACCCGAAAAGTGGATTAAGAAAATATACTTAATTCTGAATTCTCACTTAAGGAACGCTATTGATGGAAAGCCGCTTCTTGCACACTTTCCTAACCGTGCTGGAAGCTGGCTCAATGGCCGAGGCTGCACGCAAGCTGAACATCACACCGTCCGCCGTGACGCAGCGCATGCGCGCGCTTGAGGTTGATATAGGACGACCGCTTTTGCAGCGCTCTGGGCAACATATGGAGGCGACCCCAGCCGGGGCCGCCATCATCGCAGAGGCGCGCCAAATCGTAAGATTGGCCGAAGGCATGAAGCTTGCCACCAATCGTGGCCAAGAGGCTGGTCAGCTACGCATAGGGGTCATCCAGACCGCACTGACCGGACTGCTTCCCGACATTCTACTACGGCTAAGGCAGAAGAGGCCTAGGATCGAACTCTATCTCGTACCGGGCGCATCTGGCTTTCTCTACAAACAGCTCGTCGATGGAGCGATCGACCTAGCCCTCATTGTGAAACCGCATTTTGTGCTGCCAAAAGCCTACGAATGGCAGATGCTACGCTGCGAGCCTCTGTTACTAGTCACTGCCGCTGGGCAGGAATCCGGCGAGGCGCAACATCTGCTTCGGAAGGAACCATTCATCCGATATGATCGTAATCATTGGGGAGGGCGCGCAGTAGACCAATACCTTCGTCAAAGAGGAATCCGACCGAGGGAACGATATGAACTGGATTCTCTCGAAGCAATTGTAGTTATGGTCTCAAAAGGGCTCGGCGTATCAATTATTCCCGACTGGCCAGAGCCGTGGCCTATGGGTGTGGAAGTCAATCGGCACGCCCTAGAGGACGCGCGCGGCCGCGAAGTTGGGCTGCTATGGTCGCGGGCTTCCCGGCGCCTTCCCCTAATTCGCGCCTTTCTCGCAGAAGCGAATGATTCCTTTTCTACAATAAGTAATTCTCAACTGGGTATGGGAAATTGATAAGATCAGCAAGTGTTCCGTAGAGAGGACTGAGGACTGAGCGACTTGCTATATCAAGAATCGGGAGATGTCATATTTGTCGCATAATTCCTAAAACCTGCGACACTTCCCCGAGGGCCGGTTTTCCGGCCCTTTTCGTGTCGCAAGTCTTTGTCGCAAGTGGTAGAAAACTTGCGACATGATTTGCGACAGGATTCCGCCGCCCATGATGATCGGCTATGCCCGCGTGTCCACCCAGGGCCAAGACCTCGACCAGCAGCGCGCCGCCCTTGGTGCGGCCGGCTGCGTTCGCATCTTTGAGGAAAAGGCATCTGGGGCGAAACGCGACCGGCCCGAGCTGGCCCGGATGCTCGACTATTTGCAGCCTGGCAATGTGGTGACGATCACCAGGCTAGACCGCCTCGCCCGATCGACGGCCGATCTTCTCAATATCGCGGAGCGGATCAAGGAGGCCGGTGCGGGCCTGCGTTCCTTAGCCGAGCCGTGGGCCGACACGACGACGCCGGCCGGGCGCATGGTGTTGACCGTGTTCGCCGGCATCGCGGATTTCGAGCGATCCTTGATCGTGGAGCGCACGAGCGCCGGCCGGATCGCGGCAAAGGCGCGAGGCGTGCGGTTCGGTCCCTCCCCTACCCTGTCGGCCGAGCAGATCGCGCACGCTCGCCAGCTCATCCATGACGACAAGAAGCCGGTGGCCGAAGTCGCCCGGCTCCTGGGCGTGCATCGCGCCACGATCTACCGGGCGCTTGAAAGCACAGCAGGCCGACCATAGTGCTCGGCGGCGTCAAAAGGTGGGTTCTCGCCATGCTCGCGGCCTGCGGCCCCTGCGCGTGGCTGCGATCCCGGCCTGGCGGCCGCTTTTGACGCAGCCTACGCCCCTATGGAATCCTGAACCTGTCGGGACGAAGGGCGTCCCGCCCTTCGCTCCGCTCCGGGGTTCTCCACGCCTGCGGCGCGTCGAACAAAGGGCTGGACCAGGCGCAGCGCCAGCCCCCGGCCGTCCCGCTCTCATCATCCAGGGCCGTAGGGACGGCCGGGGGCGGGGTGATTACATGCCTACATGAAAGCATGTTGAACCGCCCTGCCCCGAGTCGCGCCGGCGAGCGTAGCGGAATCGCACGATTTCAGCGGCTTGGATTCAAGGGGTTGTAGAATCAGAAGAATCGCGGTTTCCTGTAACCTATGAGTCGGACCGCAATTCCAGTCAAAGAAAAGGTCGCCGCCCATCGGGAGCGGTTGCGGGCGGCCGGCCGAATCTATGTGAACACCGATCTTCCCGCCGATCTGGTCGCACAGCTCGACCAGATCAAGGAGGAACGGGGCGCGGCATCCCGCGCGCCCATCATCGAGGAAGCCGTGAGGTTACTTATCGAGAAGCAGCAGGGGCATAACGGCAAAACGCCCGATCGCGCCAACGATCGAGCGTTTTTGTAGGCCGTCAGACACACCGTAGAGGTGGGGGCCGAGTTCTCCCCTTTTCTACGCTAGAGCCGCCCAATCCGCAAGATTGATTCTTGCGGGAACGGGGAAGCCGTGGCTGCCGTCCACAGTCGTCATGTCCTCCGAATGGAAGGACGAGAGGCATATGTTGAGGACGCACATCGCGGCCGCGATCGGCTGCGCGCGCGGGAACGCGCTTGATGAAATCATGCGGGAAATCTGGACCCGGCACGGAGCCAGCCAGCTCAGTGATGACGAGGCCGGGGAGCTATCCACCCTCGCCCATGAGCGCCGGGCCGCCTTGCGGGGATCGGGACAGGGCACGTTCAGCCTGGTCATACCCCCTCCCCCGGCACGCTGCCCGACGCCGGTTCGCCGGCACAGCCATTTCAAGGGCCGCTCCGAAGGCCGGATATGGCGGCCGACGACGCGGCAGGAGGTGCAGAAGGTCTTGCTTGCCGCCAAACGCTACGAGCTGGCCGAGCGCCAGAAGGGCGAGCGCACCGGCCCGCTCGGATCGGTCGCGATCGAGGTGCTAGAGTTCTTCGTCAACTTGGTGGACTTCCGCACCGGCCGGCTGGAACCGTCGATCGACACCATCATGGGGAAGGTGCGGCGCTCCCGTGACGCCGTGGTGAGGGCGTTGAAGGCCCTGCGCGCGCATGGATTCCTCGACTGGCTGCGGCGTTACGAGCCGACCGGCAACGAGGGGCGCGGTCCCCAAGTGCAGCAGGTGAGCAACGCCTATCGCCTGTCCCTGCCGGAAAAGGCCCTACGGTTCCTTGGCCGGTTCGGCAAGGCCCCTCCCCCGCCCGAGGATCACAGCCATGCGCAGGAGGTCCGCGCGGCCGAGCTGGATGCCTACAGGAAGGCCCTGCCCCTCGATGAGCTGGCGCTGTTTGAGGCCGGCGGCAATACGCTAGGACGGGCGCTCGCAGCCCTTGGAAACGCTATGCAGAAACGTGAGTCCGCCAGGCAGACTGAATCCCCCTCTGATCTTTACCTAAAAAAGCAAACATAGGCGGTCGCCGCTGTTCGGGCTGCTTTCGCAGCCCTGCGGCGGTTCCGATCCGCTTATAGGGCGGATCGATAAGCGGAAACCTCACAGAAAAACCGCATCGCTTGCGCCTGCGGCAACCGTCGCATGGGCTTTCGAGAGAAAGCGGGTGGTAAAGGTGGCGCTATAATTGCTAGCTGTGTATTAGCTGCTATATTCTTATAAGCGGCTTGTGAACAGATTGGTAACAGATTACAAATGTCGAGTAGCTAACATGCTGCTAGTTAGCGGATGATCGGAGGGTGCATGGCCATCATATCTTTTGTTTCGAGCAAAGGCGGGGTCGGCAAGACGACTTCCGCCGTGGTGCTCGCCGGCGAATTTGCGGCGGCCGGGCGCAAGGTCGCGTTGATCGACGCGGACCCTAACAGGCCGCTTCTCGCCTGGTCGCAGCTCCGGCCACTCCCCGAAACCTTGCGCATCATGGTCGATGACTCGGCCGAAACGATCATCGACACGATCGAAGATGCCCGTGCTGAGGCGGATTTCGTGATTGTCGATCTGGAAGGGACGGCGACGGATCGCATCGGTTTTGCCGTCGCGCGATCGGATTTGGTGCTGATTCCTCTACAAAGCTCGGTTCTGGATGCCGCCGAGGCGGCGAAGTCGGTCAAGCTGGTGCGCCAGATGTGGAAGGTAGCGAACCGCGAAATCCCGTATCGCGTGTTCTTCACGCGCGTTCCGCCCGCGATCCGCGAGCGCACGGCGCGCGACATAGAACGCCAGTTTTCCGGCGCTGCGGTCCCGGCGCTGACGGCGACCTTGATCGACCGGGCGGCCTATCGGACGCTGTTTTCCCTGGGTGGCACGTTGCACGAGCTGGAAACGTCCGATGTGTCCGGGCTGGTAACAGCGAAGGAGAACGCGCGCGAGTATGCGCAAGCCGTCATCAATGCGATCAGGGGAGGGGACAACGCATGACCGGCGACGACAAGAAGCGCGCTACGCTCGACTTTGGCGACGATCTGGACACCCCGCCGGCCCCGCCCGTCGATCCGAACGCGGTCAAGGCCGTGACACGTGCAGCAGGGTTTCGCGAAACGCCCAAAGCGCCCGAGCTGTTTCCGTCCTCACTAGGCCGGCCGGCCCGCCGCACTCGACGCAAGACCGGCCGCACGGAGCAGTTTGCGACCAGGCTGCGGGCCGATACGCTCGAAGCGATCTATGCCTATGCCGACCGGCACGAGATCACGCTTGCCGAGACGATCGAGCGGGCTATGAGCGCACTTGTCGAGGGGAAGGGGTGAGCGGTTTCGCTTGTCGGTTTATACGGGGTTTGATATAAATGGCTAATGGCTGATATGAAGCGGCTCGAATTTCTCGGGGACTCCCTTGAGCAGTTGCGGGATTTCCCCGAGACGGTGCGAAAAGAGGCCGGCGTTCAGTTGCACAAGATTCAGCAGGGGATTGAACCGAGCGACTGGAAGCCCATGACGAGCGTAGGGCAGGGAGTGCGGGAAATCCGTATCCGCGACGAGGCTGGAATCTTCCGGGTGCTCTACATCGCCAAGATAGAGGATACCGTCTATGTGCTGCACGCCTTCCAGAAGAAGACGCAGCAGACGGGCAAACGAGATTTAGACTTGGCTGCAACCCGGTTGCGGCAAATCTAGCGGAGGCGTGACGATGCAACGTCAGAGCTTTGGGAATGTATGGGATGCACTGGAAGACACGCCGGCCGAGGCCGCGAATATGTCCATGCGCTCCAACCTGCTTATCGCGATCGAGCAGCGTGTGCGGAGCTGGGGTGTTACCCAGGCCGAGGCGGCGCGGCGTCTCGGGATCACACAGCCGCGCCTCAATGACTTGCTGCGCGGCAGGATCACGAATTTCAGCCTTGATACGCTCATCAATCTGGCGGGACAGGCCGGGCTTACGGTGCGGCTCGATATTGCGGAAGCTGCCTAGCCCGAGCGGCCAGCGTTGCGCCTTGCATCCCGCCCCGGCCGTCCCTACGGCCCTGGATGATGAGAGCGGGACGGCCGGGGGCTGGCGCTGCGCCTGGTCCAGCCCTTTGTTCGACGCGCCGCAGGCGTGGAGAACCCTGGCCTGCCCCCTGGAAAGTGGTCCTCCGTGAAGTAGGCTATCGAGCCTGAGAGAGGACGTTGGAATGCCCCAGAAGAAGCACAAGCCCGAAGAGAGGCCGGCTCTGGCTGAATGACGGATCGTGCGTCCGGCTTCGACCCTGGTCTGCCCCCATAAGGTGGTCCGTTTTCAGTCTTAATGCATGATCGGCTTTTCAACCATCGCCTGTGCCGATGAT
This sequence comes from Bradyrhizobiaceae bacterium, assembly GCA_044508545.1. Taxonomy (GTDB): domain Bacteria; phylum Pseudomonadota; class Alphaproteobacteria; order Rhizobiales; family Xanthobacteraceae; genus Nitrobacter. The sequence goes on from JBIQHO010000003.1 coordinate 16,545, forward strand.
GGTGCCGATCCACGCGGTGGCGCAGGCCAGATGATGGCCTCGGGTGCCGGCGGTTTGTAGCCGAGCGATGAGTGCGGCCGCTCGGTATTGTAGTAGCGCCGCCATGCCTCGATGATGATTTTGGCTTCTGCGAGGCTGTAGAAGATTTCACCGTTGAGCAGTTCGTCGCGAAGCTTGGAGTTGAAGCTCTCGCAATAGCCGTTCTCCCAGGGGCTTCCCGGCTCGATGAACACGGTCCTGGCGCCGACAGCGACAATCCACTCCCGCACGGCTTTGGCGATGAACTCCGGGCCGTTGTCGGAACGAACATGTCCTGGAACGCCGCGCAGGATGAACAGGTCCGACAGGGCGTCGATGACGTCGGTCGAGTTGAGCTTGCGATCGATGCGGATCGCCAGGCACTCCCGGGTGAACTCGTCGATGATGTTGAGCATGCGGAACTTTCTGCCGTCGTGGGTCCGGCCCTCAACAAAATCATAGGACCAGACATGGTTCGGGTACTCGGGTCGAAGCCGGACGCACGATCCGTCATTCAGCCAGAGCCGGCCTCTCTTCGGTTGTTTCCGGGGAACCTTCAGCCCCTCCCGCCGCCAGATGCGTTCGACGCGCTTGGCGTTCACCGTCCAGCCCTCAGACCGAAGCATCGCCGTGATCCGGCGATACCCATAGCGGCCATACCGGGAAGCGAGCCGGATGATGTCGGCGGTCAACGCTTCTTCATCCGGTCGGCTTCTGGGCTTCTTACGTTGGGTCGAACGATGCTGGCCGAGAACCTTGCAGGCAAAGCGCTCCGAGATGGAGAACTTCGCCATGACATGCTCGACGCAGCGGCGACGGCGGGCGGGGCTCAGAAGTTTCCCGAGGCAGCCTCTTTCAGGATCAGCTTTTCCAGCGTCAGGTCCGATACCGCCTTGCGCAGCCGGTCGTTCTCTTTCTCGACCTCCTTCAGCCGCTTCACCTGATCGCCCTTCAAGCCACCAAACTCCTTCCGCCAGCGATAATACGTGAACTGCGTCACGCCGATTAAGCGAACCGCTTCGCCAACCGATCGGCCTTGCGACAACAAAACATCAACCTGGCGTAGCTTGGCGACAATCTCTTCGGGCTTGTGCTTCTTCTGGGGCATTCCAACGTCCTCTCTCAGGCTCGATAGCCTACTTCACGGAGGACCACTTTCCAGGGGGCAGGCCACTCCGGCCTGGTCGTCAATCTCGTCGTGCTGTGGAACACCATCTACACGGATGCCGCCCTCAACCAACTCGTGGCCGAAGGGTACGATGTCAGGCCGGAGGATGTCGCGCGCTTGTCGCCGCTCGGCTTCAGACATGTCAACATGCTCGGCCGATACGCATTTACGCTCCCCGAATTCGTGGCCCGAGGCGAACTCAGGCCGCTACGCGATCCAAAAACCGCCGATCCGGACGAAGACCCTTGAAATCCTTATGTAGGTTTTCTGTTCCGTTGCTACTCAAACCCCTATGGGCGGTCTTGCGTTGCGGCTATGCTTGGTCGAACAAGCCCCGGAACTCGGGATCGGCGTAATAGGCGAGCTTGCCGGCCGCGATCGGCCTTTGCCCGGCCAGAAACAGCAGTTCGAGATTGTGCGGCAGGTTGCGCACTTCGTCGGGGGTGAGCAGCGGCCGGCCGGAATGGTGTTCGCCGTAGGATATGCCGGATTTCTCGGAATCGAGCGCCTGGCCCATCGTCTTGAACACGGCCGTTTCCTGTCCGAGCAGATCGGAGACGAGGCGGGCGCTTTCGTGATCGTTGACGCCGAACACCTGTAGGACGCCGGCGTTCGACAGGAAGGTGCCGGCGCGCTGCCCGTAGGTGGCGCGGAGCTGGTGAACGTCTTGCAGGATCGGCCAGAGCTGGACGCCGTAGCCGGCCATGAGGCCCATAGCGCGCTCGACGGGAGCGAGGTGGCCGAGGGCGGCGAACTCATCGAGCAGATAGAGGACCGGGGCAGGGGACGAGCTGGCGGCGGTCTTTGTGGGATAGCGGGCCATGTCGGTGAGGCTTTGGGTGACGAGCAGGCGCAGCCATCGCGAATAGGTCGAGAGCCGATCAGGAGGCAGGACGAGGAAGACGGTGGCGGTCCTGGCCTTGAGATCGGCAAAGCGGAAGTCCGACCGGCCGAGCACGGCGATCATGCGAGGTGAGTCGAGGAAATGGGTATGGCGCTGCGCGGCCGAGAGCACGCCGGCCGCCTCGCGGTCGGATTTGCCGAGGTGACGGTTTGCGGCGCGGGCGACCAGACGCCCGGCGGCCGTGGACGCCTGCATGGCCTTGAGCAGCGCCGTGAAAGCATCAGGGGCGAGGGTCAGGTTGTCGCGCAGAGTGGCGAGCGTGCGCCTGGCGCGCGGCTCGCTGGCGACGACATGGAGGATGATGCCGGCGATCAGCGCCTTGGCTTCCTCGTTCCAATGCGCCTCGCCGGCCGTGCCGGGTTCGTCATAGACCAGGGCGTCGGCCAGTGTGGAAGCATCCTCGGCCACGTCGAGGCCGTCAGGGTCGAGCGCATCGAGGGGATTGAAGGCGGCCGAGGTTTGCCCGGTGACGCCGAAGGGGTCGAGGACGTGGACCGGCCCGAATTTCTGGCGGGCGCGGCCGGCGATCCTGGCGTTCTCGCCTTTGGGGTCGATGCAGATCACGGAGCGATCGGCGGTGAGCAGGTTGGGGATGATGGTGCCGACGCCCTTGCCGGTCCTGGTCGGTGCTATCGTCAGCAGATGGGCCGGGCCGTCATAGCGGAGCAGCTTTCCGGTCTTGCTGTCGCGGCCGACCAGGAGGCCGGCTTGGGAGCGGGTGAGAGGAGCCACTTCCTTGTCGGTGGCGAAGCGGGCCGAGCCGTGGGTGTCGCTGTCCATGTCCCCGAAATGCAGGATCATGGGATTGGTGAACGCCCGGAACAGCAGCACGAGGGCGATGACACCCACCACAATGTCGCCGATGAGGGAAACGAACGTGCCGGGCGGATAGCCGGCATATTGGAGCAGGTATCGCAGGCAGAAGCCGAGGACCAGGACGATGATGCCAAGCCCGGCAATGATCTTGGCAAGATAGATGCCGCCCTTGATCGGTGAGACGATGATCTGCACGAGCGCCCAAAGGGGATCGCGCGCGGCCTGCCGCATCATGTTCTTGAACGCGGCCCATGCGAGCGTCGCCTGATTCATGAGGCCGTTCCCCCATCCGGCGGCGCAGCGAGCAGATCGGCAAACAGTTCCTTGTCGCCGTCGCGCGTGAGGAAGCCGGGCAGCTCACGGCGCAGCCAGTCGGGCAGGGCGCGCGAGATTTCATCGCGGCCGTGTTCGAGGCGATGGAGGACGAGCGCGCCGAGCAGCACCTTGCGGCGCGTGTCCCTGGCGCGTTCCTGCTTTGACAGCCGGGCCTTGAGGGTGGCGCGCTGCGCATCCAGTTCGGCCAGCCGTTGTTCGATCGTCTTACGCGCCATCGCGTTGTCTCCCTCTTTCCGGTTGCGGTGAGCTTATCACTTTCCGGCCGGGCAGGGCATCACGATCAGGTCGAACCTTGAAATCTTGGCCGTTCGGAGTCACAATCGCGGCTTCAATCATTTCGTGATGAGCTTGCCGCAGCGCTACACCGGAGGCATGAGATAGCGCAGCGATCGAATTACGAAGGGCGCACTTACGACTTACTTCGCAAGTCAGTTGCGCGGATCATGGATCGGAAAGGCAGAAACGCGCGTTGGCGATTTATCATGCAAGCATGAAGCCGGTTTCGCGGTCGAGCGGCAGAAGCGCCGTTGCTTCCGCCGCCTATCGTGCCGGCGAACGCCTGACCAACGAGCGCGACGGCATCACGCATGATTTCAGCCGCAAGCAGGGCGTCGAACATGCCGAGATCGTCTTGCCCGAGGGTTCAGATGCCGATTGGGCGCGCGACCGTTCGACGCTTTGGAACGCCGCTGAGGCGGCCGAGAACCGGAAGGACGCGCGCGTTGCGCGGGAGTTCGAGATTGCCTTGCCGCATGAGCTGTCGGCCGAGCAGCGGCTAGAGCTGACGCGGGATTTCGCGCAGGAGCTGGCGAACCGCTACGGCGGGGCGATAGATTTCGCCATTCACCAGCCCCACGATGCGAGCGACGTTCGGAACCATCACGCGCACCTTTTGATGACGACGCGCGGGGTCGAGGCCGAGGGGCTTGGCGACAAAACCTATATCGAATGGAAGAATGTGCGGCTGCTAGGCGAGGGATTGCCGACGACGCAAATGCAGCTCCGGGACATTCGCCAGTCCTGGGAGCATGTCGCCAACGAGCATTTGGCGCGGGCCGGGCTTGATATTCGGATCGACCATCGTTCGCACATGGAGCGCGGGTTAGAGATCGCGCCCACGGAACATATGGGCGTCCATGCCTCGCAGATGGAGCGGCGCGGCCTCGACGTGTCGCGGGCGCGGCTGGACGAGGACGCGGCCCGGCGCAATGCCGAGCTGATCCGCGAGAAGCCCGAGCAGGTGCTTTCGATCATCACCGGCGAAAAGAGCGTGTTCGACCGGCACGATGTTGCGCGGGCGCTGCATCGCTACATCAACGGCGATGTGCAGGAGTTCCAGGGCGCGTTCGCGAAGGTCATGGCCTCGCCGGCACTGGTCGAGTTGCAGGCCGAGCGCGAGGACCCGGCAACCGGAGAGATCGAGCTTGCGCGCTATTCGACCCGCGAAATGGTCGAGATCGAATCCGGGATGATCGAGAGCGCGCAGCGGATGCACCAGGCGCATGGTCATGGCGTCGATCGCCGGCATGTCGAGCGCGCCATAGCCGCCCAGGACGCCGCCATTCAGCGCAGCGCCGGCGACATGACGGCGCGGCTTTCGGACGAGCAGCGGGCGGCGATCGAGCATGTCACCGGCCGGGAGCAGATCGCGGCCGTTGTCGGTTTCGCCGGCGCTGGCAAGTCCACCATGCTCGCGGCCGCGCGCGAGGCATGGGAGGCCGAGGGCTATCAGGTCCACGGCGCGGCCTTGTCGGGGAAGGCGGCCGAGGGCCTGGAGGAATCTTCCGGCATCCAGAGCCGCACCCTGGCGTCATGGTCGCGCGGTTGGGAAGACGACCGCGGCACACTCGGCCGCGGCGACGTGTTCGTGATCGACGAGGCGGGCATGGTCGGGAGCCGCCAGCTAGCCCGGTTCGTCACCGAGGCCGAGGCGCGCGGGGCGAAGATCGTCCTTGTAGGCGACCATGAGCAGTTGCAGGCGATCGGGGCCGGCGCACCGTTCCGGGCGATCACGGAGGAAATCGGCCATGCCGAGCTTTCCGAGATACGCAGGCAGCGCGTGGATTGGCAGCGGGAGGCATCCGTCGCCTTCGCTACGCATCGGACGGCCGAGGGCCTGGCCGCTTATCAGGAGCATGGTAATATCAGCCTTGCCGAAACCGGCGAGGACGCGCGGGGCCAGATCGTGCGCGATTACCTTGCCGATCGCGACGAGCGGCCGGACGGCACCCGCGTTGCGATGGCGCATCGCCGGGCCGATGTGCGCGCCATCAATGACGCGATCCGGGCCGAGCTACAGGACCGGGGCGAGCTGGCGCGCGTCAGGGAGGCCGGCGAGGGTTACGAACCCGGCGACGTCGCCCAGGACGTCGACCACGCGCAGGAGGGACCGGGCCGGGCGCTGACCTTCCAGACCAATGACGGCAAGCGCGACTTTGCGACGGGCGACCGCATCGTGTTCCTCGAAAACAGCCGCGACCTTGGCGTGAAAAACGGGATGCTTGGCACCGTTGAGCATGTCGAGGCCGGCCGACCGGGTGCCGGCCCCATGATCGTCGCCACACTGGACCGTGGCGACAGCGTTTGTGTGCCGATGGACGACTATCAGGCGATCGACCACGGCTATGCGACGACGATTCACAAGAACCAGGGCGCGACCGTCGATCGCGCCTATGTGCTGGCGTCGGGGACGATGGACCGGCATCTAACCTATGTAGCCATGACCCGGCATCGCGACGGTGCGCAGCTCTATGCGGCGCAGGACGAGTTCACCGACCGGCAGGCCGGCCGCCTGGTCGAGCATGGGTCCGCGCCCTATGAGCATCAGCCCGGCAAGAGCGACAGCTATTTCGTGACGTTGGAAAACGCCAAGGGCGAGCAGCGCACGATATGGGGCGTTGATCTTGAGCGGGCCATGAAGGAGGCCGCGCCCGAGGTCGGGGACAAGATCGGCCTTGAGCATCGCGGATCAGAGCCGGTTCGGCTTCCAGGCGGCCAGATGGTGGAGCGCCATGCGTGGAAGGTGCGGGACGCCGGCGAGCTGGCCTATAGCCAGCTTGAAAACCGCCTGTCGCGGTCGGGCGTGAAGGAAACCACGCTCGACTATACAAGCGGCTTTGCCGAGCGCCAATTTGCGGAAAGACGGGGGATCGCGGAGACGTTGGGCGTCCGCAGCGAGATCGAGCTTGCCCCTGCCGAAAAGATCGGTCACGAAACGTCGCTCCTCCCAGGGCGGAGCCAGGACCGGCCCACGGCTGAGCATGGCGTTGACGAGGAACGCGCTCGCCTTCGGGCCGGTCCTGCTCGTGCCGAGGATCTTCGCGGCGAAGATCTCGCCCCCGGTCGTGGCCGGGATATCGCCGGCGATCGGCAGCAGCGCCGCAGCCGGTTCGAGGGCCTGAAACTGTCGCGGAGCGCGGCGGCCGACCGGCCGGCCGCGCAGGACCGCGACGAGCTGGCCCAGGATCGCCCACAGGCGGCCGAGAAGCAGCGGCGCGGTATGTTCGACGGGTTGCGGCTCAATGTTGGTCGTGGGGCCAGCCGTGGAGCTTCCCAGGAGCCGGGAGAACGGCCGGAAAGGGAAGAGAGCTTGCGGGCATCGTCGGCGCCAGAGGGGCCGTCGCAGGATCGGCTTGCGGAGCGGTTGCGGCCGCAGTCGCCGCTTGAGCAGGCCGTTGATCGTTACGCCCGCGCCTATGAATCGGCACACCGGCATCGGCGCGAGGGGCTTCCGATCCTCGACGCGCAGCGACAGGAATTGCAGCAGGCCGGCCAGCAGCTCGACCAGGCGCGACCGGGCGCGCGCGAGCTGATGCGTTCGGCGCTTCGCTATGACCCGGACATGCAGCGCAGCATGACCGAGCTTTCCGGCCGGGAGCGCGTCGGCCAGGTCATCGGGCGGCTGGACCACGAACGCGACTGCCAAGCCGACCCGAATGTGAGGGCCGACCGCTTCGTTGAACGCTGGCAGGAGCTATCACGGCAGCGCCAGCAGCTTCGCGGCTGGCAGCACGACGAGGCGCGCGGCAAGATGGAAGGCCAGATGCAGGGCCTTACCAAAAGCCTTGAACGCGATCCGCAGGTTGATTCCATCCTGCGCAATCGCCGGCAGGAACTTGGGATCGGCCCGCACATGCGCCAGAACGAGGGGATTTCGCGGGAGCTGGAACAGAGCCTTACGCGCGGCCGCAGCATTGGCCTTGAACGGTAGGAGACGCCATGACGGACGACGACACGGAAGGATTCGAGCCGGAAGCTTCGGCCGAGGACGCCGGCGACCCGGCCGCCGCGTTCGAGGCGTTGCGGCGCACGATCGAGAAGCAGGGCGGCCAGATCGGCGCGGAAATGACGATCATCCGGCGCGGCGTGGAAGCGGCGTTCGACAAGTTCGAGAAATACCGCCATCCGCCCGACTACAGCCCCGACCTTGGCAAGATCATCAAGTTCCTCGCCGTGGTTGAGAACCGACTAGAGGCCGTCGAACAATCGCCCATCCTGCGCAACGGTGCAGAACATTACGCCCGCGCGCTCGAGCGCAGCGGCGAGGGCTTGGTGAGGACCGCCGCGCAGCAGCTCGAGGGGAAAGGCCGCGACCTTGAGCGCGAGGCGCAGAACCTCGCCGCCTACACCAAGAGCGCCTATGATCGGCGCTCGCAGGATTTGCGCATGTGGTTCGCCGGCGGCATTGGCCTTCTCGCCGGCGTGCTCCTGGTGCTGCTGTTGCCGCGCATCCTGCCCTTTGCCGCCGACACCCATGTTGCGGCGATCGTCATAGGTCAGGATCGTTGGAACGCCGGCGTCACCATGATGCGGGCGGAAGACCCCGAGGGCTGGCGCAGCGTGGTCGATTCCTCGCAGCTTGTGCGCGACAACGCCGAGGCGATCGGCCAATGCGCCGAGGCCGCGCGCACGGCCGGCGCGGATCAGCGATGCATGATTATCGTTCCTACACCAAATGCACAGAATCGAAGACAATCTTCCTAACTTTGCATCCGCATGGTGCCGTCCAGCACGCCATGCGGATGCCTACTCTGCAGCGCGCTGCTGTCAGCGAACCTCTTCTCCCCTCAGTTCGATTGTGGCAACGTGCTATCGAGGAGTTTTGGGGCAAATCGCTGCTATGATCTGGATTTCTACAGGCGCGTTGTCGGGAAGCGTGGCGACCCCGACCGCCGTGCGGCTCCCGATCCCGTCATGTCCGAGTTCAGAGCGAAGATATTGTGAAGCGTAATCGGCGAGCTTCGAGTGAGCGGTGAAATCCGGCTCGGAGCAGATATAAACCGTCAGACTGAGAACTGTAGCTAACCGCTCTCCCTCGCAGAGCATGCCGTGCGTAGCGGCAAGCGCATTGCTGCACGCCAGAATCACCGCTTCCTTGTAGCTCTCAAGCGGCACATCGGCGCGCACGCAGCCGCTGAACATCAGCTTGCTGGCCCTGCGGGGTGTCATACCCGAGCTGAAGATTAATTCGCCGTGCCGTTTGGCCGGAATATAATCTCCTTGCGGAACAGGCTGCCCGGAAGGGACGCTCATGCCCGATACCTTTCAGTTAGCACAGCCATACGCTCGATTGCAGCAACAGCGGCCTTGTGGTCCTGAGAGAAGTTCAATCGCACGCTGTCGCCCGCATGAGGGCTGAATTCCGTGCCAGGGGTTACGATCACACCCGCCTGAAGCCGGAGGATCTTGACGAAATCCGAATGAGACACCGAAAGGGCGGGAAGACGCGGGAACAGATAGCTGCCGGCCTGCGGTATGCGGACAAAAACTCCCTCTATGCCGCGCAAAGTCTTGACCAGATCGTCGCGTATCGCCTGATGCTGGAGAATACGATCATCCATCCAGCCATCCTGTTCATCGAACCAGCTGCGCAGCACCGCTTGCGAGTAGCCCGCTGCACGCAGGCTGACAATGGCCTGCAGCTTTTCCATCCTCGAGACGATGGTTGTCGATCCGAAGGCTACGCCAAGCCGAAAGCCCGAAAGTGATTCCGTCTTGGAGGGACCCATGATGGTGATGACATTTTCTGCATTGATTGCCTGCGCGCGCAGATGCGTATAGGCCGCACCCGTATATCGCAGGCGCGAATAGAGCTGGTCGACAATCACGATGACGCCATACCTGTCGGCGAGGTCCGCAATCTGCCGAATTTCATCGGCGGAATAAACGACCCCCGCCGGATTGTTCGGGTTGGAAAAAAGAAACACCTTGGCTCCGGTCCTGAATGCGTCTTCGAGCTGGGTCAGGTCGAGGCCTGCCTCGTGTTCGTCCGCGTCAACATAGCCCAGTCGGACCGGAATCGTCTCTCCTTCGAAGAACTCGACCAGCTTGCGGTTGGCAAAGTAGTCGGGCTGGACGATGGCAACTTTGTCACCGCGCGAAACCGTTGACGCGACTGCAAGGAACAGCGCGCCCTGCGTTCCAGGGGTTATGATGATGCCATCATTCGCGTTGACGGGTGTTCCGGTGAAGGTGGCCAACCGTGCCCCGACCAGTTCCCGAATGGAACTGTCGCCCCGATATTCAGTGTAGGCCTGCGCTCCTCCGCTCTCAAAACCGGCAGCGAACAGATCGAATGAACCGGGCGTAGGCTTATGCGCGTCGACGTCCCCGTGCGAAAAATCGACGACCCGGCCGGCAACAATGTCACCGCGCAACAAGCTTTCCATTCCGCCTGTCTGCTGACGCGATTCTTGGCCGGGCGCATTGTCAGTGCCCAGCTTCCTGAATTTGGCTTCGAAGGACATTTCGGTTCCTTGAAAAGGCGCAGCACGAAGCTGCTTTGATTGGAATGGCGGGGACTTTATGCGTGAAAAACAAATCAAGAAATATAGCTTTTTACAATTTTAGAAGATATAAAAACTATCTTATGGACATTCGTTTTCTGGAAAGCTTCGTGATAATCGCCGAAAGTGGCTCGATTGCCGAGGCAGCCCGGCGCCTGAACCTTACGCCAGCAGCTTTGGCGCAGCGCATGCGTGCACTCGAACAGGACTTAGGACGTTCGCTGGTGACGCGAACCGGACGGACGGTCAGCCCGACGGCTGCGGGATACGCGATGCTGCACCATGCCCGTCTGCTGATCGAAGGCGCGCGAGACATGCGCGCTATTGCGGCCGACGACGAGCCCGCCGGTCTGCTTCGTCTCGGTGCGACGGCAACGGCCCTGACGGGGCTGCTGCCGGGCATAATCTCACATCTGTCCAGACGATATCCGCGCATCGAATATTTCGTTCGGCCGGGTTCGTCGGCGAATCTCTACCAGGGCGTGGTGGACGGTGAGTTGGATGCCGCCTTGATCGTTCGGCCTCAATTTCCGATGCCGAAATCGATAGGATGGCTCACTTTGAGAGATGAGCCGCTCATGTTGATCGCGCCGGAGGGATTGAAGCTGAATGACCCTCACGAGGCGATCCAGCACCAGCCTTTCATCCGCTACGACCGCAAACAATGGGGCGGTTACATCATCGACCGCTACCTGCGCCAGCACGCACTTAAAGTGCGCGAATGGCTTGAACTGGACGCGCTCGATGCAATCGCTGCACTGGTGAACCGGGAGATCGGGGTGGCGATTGTGCCGGACTGGGCGCCTCCATGGCCGGAGGGGCTGAAACTGCAAAAACTCTATCTGCCCGATGGAGACATCCGCCAGACGGGCGTTGTGTGGAATCTTTCAGGGGCACGGATTGCTGCAGTGAAGGCACTGGTCGACACATGTGGTGAAAGGACCATGACCACCAAATCGGATTAGTCCGGTAAGGAAACTATGCCCTTTGAACTATCTTCGAGCCAAAAGGGGCGACATTGCCGCGCGGGCACCCTCAATCGGATACGATCACGGATGAAATATGAATAGATATAAGTATCTTCTTTGAAGAGGTGGCAGAGAAACACCATCCTTTTATCGAAGAACTTGATTAAGGAAAATGCGCGTCCTTTCATACTGAGGATTTCTGAAGAATTCAATAGGCGCCCCCTCCTCGACAATCTGCCCGTGGTCCATGAAAATCACTCGATGGGCGACTTGTCGCGCAAAGCCCATCTCGTGGGTGACGCAAATCATGGTCATCCCCTCTTCCGCAAGGCCGACCATCGTCTCCAGAACCTCCTTGATCATTTCTGGATCGAGTGCTGAGGTCGGCTCGTCGAACAGCATGATCTTCGGGTGCATGCACAGCGAGCGGGCTATCGCCACTCGCTGCTGCTGTCCGCCCGAAAGCTGGCCCGGATATTTGTACGCCTGTTCGGGTATTTTGACGCGGGTAAGAAAATGCATGGCGGTAGCCTCCGCCGCTTTCCTCGGTATCTTTCGGACCCAAATCGGCGCAAGCGTACAGTTCTCGAGGATAGTCAGATGCGGGAACAAGTTAAACTGTTGGAACACCATGCCGACGTCGCGACGCACTTCATCGACCTTCTTCAGATCGCCAGTGAGTTCGACGCCGTCTACGACGACCCTGCCCTTCTGGTGTTCTTCCAGCCGGTTGATGCAGCGGATCATTGTGGACTTTCCGGATCCGGACGGTCCGCAGACCACTATGCGCTCCCCGCGCTTGACCTTGAGGTTGATGCCCTTCAGTACGTGAAACTCACCGTACCATTTGTGCAGGCCCTCAATCTCCATTGCCACATCGGCGTCGAGAACCGGCATGCGCGAACGGTCGACCGCAACCTTCATATCACTCTCCAAAAAAGGAACCCCTCGTTTCGACGTGCGGAAGCCTCATCACGCGCCGTGTCCTGTGTGGCTTCAGTATCCGCGATCTGGAAAGACGACGTTTTTCAACTCGCGCCCGCCAAGCCACCTCTCGAGGTTGTCCGTAAACAGCGAGAGGACGCGCATCTTCCAGTCGCCGACGTTCGACGAGATGTGCGGGGTCAGGGTTATCCTGCGATGGGTCCATAGCGGGCTCGTCGGCGGAAGTGGTTCTTGGCTGAACACGTCGATGGTTGCATGCGCGATCGTTCCTTCATTCAGCAAAGGGATCAGTGCCGCTTCGTCTACAATGCCTCCGCGCGCCACGTTGATGAGATGAGCGCCGGGTCTGACCTGCGCCAAGCATGTCGCGTCCAATATTCCGTGGGTCCGTTCGGTCAGCGGCAGGCAGATGACGACGTGATGCGCTTCAGACATCGCTTGGCCGAGGTCGACTAGGCCAACACCGCGGTCAGCAAAATCCGATTCGAACTGATTGTTACGGACGCCGATGACGTGCATTCCGAAGAATTTGCATACCCGGCCGATCTCCTCGCCGATGCGTCCGAAACCGACCACCGTGACCGTCTGGCCAGCGAGCGAACGGCTGTGCTCTTGAGACCAGGCGCGCCGCTCGCGCTGCATCGCGTAGAAGGACATATTCTGGTTAAAGGCGAGCATAGCGCCGGCCACGTACTGTGCGATGATGTCCCCATGGATGCCGGACGAGTTGGTGATCGTCACCTCATCCGGCCTCCACGGCTGTAAATGATCCACCCCTGCGCCTCCAATATGTACCCAACTCAGGATGCCGGATTCGACCAGCGGAGCGCGCGGATAGGGGCCTGGCTGCAGCCTGTAGGTCAGCGCGACTTGGGGACGGTGGCGTTCCGTCAGGGGCGCGACCAGTTCGTAGCTGGCGCATGGTATGAAGGTTACGGTCGGAAAATCGTCCCGAATGGTTGCGATCAGATTGTCGGCTGCGTCGTCGAGAATGAGCACGCGGGTATCCGTGGCTGCATGGCGGCTAGCCTCAAGCATGAAAACCGGCCCTCTCGCGCACGCGCAGTTCAGCCTGCCTCACGGCGGCGGCCACGCAGTCGACGATCGGGATGGAGACATGCTCTGCGACATGCCGTGCCAACCCGGCGAGCGGCCCGCCGGCAATAACGACGGCGTCAATTCCGTCCTCCTCAGCCGCAAGGCGACATTTCCCAATGAGCTTCGACAAGAGCAGTTCCCTATTGCCGTAGTTCCCCTTGGCGTCGATGAATCGGACTGCGGCGAGGCGGTCGGCGACCGCGATCTTCTCCGCACACCGGCGGTAGGCCGGTTCGCTGAGCGGGTTTGTGCCGATGACGGTGAAGCGTCCGATTGCGGCCGCTTCCGTGAAGGATGCCTCGCGCAGGCCGATGATCGGAAAGCCAAAGGCATCGCGTGCAGCGTCGAGACCGGGATCGCTGAAGGCGCCCGATATCGCCGCATCTATCCCGGAATGTTCACCGATAGCCTTCACTACGATGGGCCCGGCCCGCTGCATGTCCTCTGGCGTCACCAGCACGCGCGGTCCATCCGGCGCGGTGACTGCAATAATCTGTGTATCCTGAGAGGCGACACGGCTCGCTTCCTGACCGATCATTGCGGTGGCGTTCGTATCTGTGTTCGGGTTGACGATTAGCAGCTTCATCTTTTCTCCTGTCATTTTCTTGTCCGTGTCTGCTGGAGCAGTATTCTCCGCTCGAGCATTGCGATGCCGATTGAGAAAGGTCCAAGCATGACTAGGAACAACACCGCGACTGCGACAAGCGGGGTGGGATTGTAGGTCTGCTCCTGCGCGATACGCGCCGTCCGGATGAGTTCCGGCAGCGCCACCAGCGAGGCGATCGAAGTTGTCTTGACGAGTTCGAGCGCATTGCTGGCCAATGGTGGGAAGACGTTGCGAAGAGCCTGCGGTAGAATAATCAGCACCATCGTCTTGAGTGGGCGCAGTCCGAGGGCCGCAGCGGCGTCGTACTGGCCGCGCGGAATAGACTCGATTCCCGATCGGAAGATTTCTCCGAAATAGCCAGTGTTGTTGAGGACAACCGCAACTACGACCGCCGTGAAGGCCCCGAGCGTCAATCCCAAGAACGGCAGGCTGTAATAGATCCAGATAAGCAGTACTAGGACCGGAAACGCACGCAGGAAATCGATCAGTACGATCAACACGCGACGCATCAAAGGCGATCCGAAACTGTAGGCGACGGCGACCAGCAGGCCAGTTAGAAGCGACAGTGGCAGCGCGACAAGCGCGAGCTGCATCGTCATTAGAAGGCCTTGGAGTAGGTAAGGATAAACCCGCATCAAGCCGGGAACGTCGAAGAAATTGGCGAGGAAGAGATCCATATCAGACCTGCGCAGATGTCGCGTGCCGCTCGATCATGCGGCTGAGCACCACCAGTGGCAGGAATAGCGCCAAATAGAGCGCTGCCGCCAACGTCAGCGGTGACGGATTAGCCAGTATCGAGGTCATGCTTTGCGCACTGCCCAGCGCCTCGGGTAGCGCGACGGCGGTTCCAAGGGCTGTACCCTTGGTAATCGCGATCGTGCGATTGGTCAGGAGAGGCGTCGCCAGCCGGACAGCTTGGGGGAGGATGACGAGTCGCAGGATCTGGTGCTGCCTGAGCCCGAGGGCACGTGCCGCTTCCCATTGCCCGTGCGGAAGCGCAACAATGGCGGCCCAGAATATTTCGGCGGCGAATGCGGACAGAACTGCGGCGAGGGCTATTACGGTGGTGGCGAATGGCGAAAGTGAAATGCCTGCATAGGGCAGCCCGAAGTACAGGAAAATGATCACGACAAGCTGGGGAAGTGTCCTGAATATTCCGATGTAGACCGCCAGCAGGATGTTGAGTGCACGGATTTCCGTGCATCGGACGATCGCCAGACCTAAGCCTGCAAGTATGCCCAATACGCCGATGAGCAGTGCCACTTGCACCGTCACGAGGAAACCGGCGAAGACATCCGGCCAAGCGGCGCGCAGTATATGGGGATTGACGAAATTATCGATGATCGGATTCATGTCGCGCTCCGGAAGCGGGTGCCGACGCCCCCGCTTCTTGTCGTTTCAGCAGGCCGGCTCGTGAGGTGTTTCGTCGTAGCCCTTGAAGCCCGGCGCGCCGAACCCCGGATAGATCGTCGTCAGGGGAGCATTTGTGGCGGGGTCGTCGCCGTACCACTCCTCGAACAGGCCGGCGATTGTGCCGTCCGCCTTCATGCATTCCAGAACTGCTTCTACCTTGTTGCGGTACTCCGTGCTGGTCGGGCGGAAGGCGTAGGCGAAGTTACGCCCTGAGAAGTCGCGATAGGCGACCTTGATGGCCGGGTTGATCTTGGCAGCATAGGTCACCACGGGAATCTCGTTGATCGCCACCGCGGCGCGCTTGGTGAGCACCGCCTGCACGCCATCGGGGAAGTTGTCGTAGCGCTGGACCTCGAAGCCGTATTTTTCGGCATTTTCGGTGGCCCAGGTATCGGAAATGGCGCCCCGATTCACCGCCACGGCCTTTCCTTTCAATCCCTCGAAGCCACCCCACTCGTCTCCGGCCGAAATCACGAAGCCAAGGCCTGTTGCGAAAAGGGGCTCGGTATAGAGCATGCTCTCGGCCCGCTCCGGTGTTATGTTGAGGGCTGTGACGATGAACTCGATGCGTTTTGCCGCGAGCGCGGCAAAGATGCCGGAAAAGTTGATGTCGACGATCTGCACCGGCCGATCGAGCCGCCTGCCTACCTCTTTGATGAGATCTGCCCCGAAGCCTTCCGGTCCCGAAATGCCGCTCATCATCCATGGCGCAACGCCGAAATCGGAGCCGACGACCATCGGCGCTCCGGAGGGATGATCGCTTTCCTGTGCCTGTGCGGGCAACGTCAGTCCGGTGAACGCCGCGACGACAGCAATGCTGGTCCACTTCCATTTCATCTTCATGTTCCACTCTTTCTTGTTGCTGGAGATGTCACATTATCCAAGCCATCGGTTTGACCGATGAGGTCGGATATCCTTTCCGCGACGGCAATCGTGGGGATGTTGGTATTGGCGCGCGGAACCTCGGGCATGATCGAGGCGTCGCAGATGTAGACCCCGCCGAGGCCCCGCACGTGACCTCTGCAATCCGTCACCGCAAAATGATCGCTTTCCGCTCCCATCTTGCAAGTGCCGGAAGGGTGCCAGACTCCCGTCGTCGCGCGCGTGACGTGCCGAGACAGGGCCTCTTCGTCAGCCACGAGTCTGTCGAGGCGGGGTCCTTCGGCGACCAGGAAGTCGATGGCCAGCTGCCGCGTCAGCGCTGAAGCGTCGAGGAATGACGACAGGATGCCGCGCTGCAGGCCGTTCCAGGCGGTGTCAGCGGATATCTTACGGACCCTGTCGGAATAAGCGGAGGCAAAGGGCTGGTCCGTCACAGATGCGACGTTCGGATCGCGGAACATCTTTGCCATTCGCCGCATCGCATCCATCATGCGAAGGTGGTCGCGCTCGTCGTCGAGCATGTTCATGTTGACGCGGGGCTCAGCGTTGGGATCGGCGGAAGCGAGGGTCACCGTGCCGGTCGAATAGGGGCGCAGGATCTGCGTCTGGATCGTAGCCAGCCTTTCTCCGACCGAATGCCATGCCGACCGCGTCGCCACATACATCAACATGTCGGTCTCATCCGTCCCCGGCACGCCGGACGTATAGCGGATGTAAACGTAGCCATGCCGGCGTTCGCCGGTGCCGCGGCGGGCCGCGGCCATGACATAGGCGGAGGTGGTGATTGCAGGATGTTCCTGAAGGTTCGAGCCGACGCCTTCCACCTGATGGACGACCGGTATACCGTGCCGCCTCAGCTCGGCCTCCGGCCCGACGCCTGACCGCAGCAGCAATGCCGGGGAGTGGATGGCGCCGGCCGAAAGCACGACGTTGCGCGCTGCAAGGACTTCGCGACCGTCGGCCGACAGTACTTCAACACCGCTAACGCGACGGCCGTCGAAGACGAGCCGAAGCGCCCTACACGAATTGCGGATCGTTAAGTTGGCTCGCCGGCGTACGGCGGGCGTCAGATAGCCCAGCGCGGAGGAGACACGCTGGCCATCCCGGTTGGAGATCGGAACCGGCGAGTAGCTGTCGACATAAGAGCCGTTAATATCCTCCTCGTAAGGCAGCCCGAGGCGGTCGGCAGCGCCGGCGATCGCCCGGTTGAAAGGGTCCCAGGCAGATCGGGGCAGGCGACGGATGGTGATGGGACCGTCGTGGCCGTGGCCGTCTCTATGGCCGTAGTCCAGATCGTTCTCCAGACGGGCGAAGTAGGGACCGAGGCTCCTCCAGTTCCAGCCAGCGGCGCCGAGTTCTTCCCAGCGGTCGTAATCCTGAGGCTTTCCCCGCGTGGCAGCCTGCCCGTTGATGCTCGATCCGCCCCCCATGATCCGTGCCTGCTCGTAGCGGGCAACGGGTGCCGCCGTTCCGTCGGGATTGTCGGCGCAGAGTTTTGCGTGAAGGCCCGGCCACAGATAGTCGGGATTCATCGCAGCGCGGCCCGGATAGATGTCAAGGATATCGGTCGGGCATGACCCGGGCGGCGTATCCTTGCCGGCCTCGATCAGCAACACGCGTCTGCCGGGATGCTCGCTCAGCCGCGCCGCCAGCACGCAACCGGCGGAACCGCCACCTATGATGATGAAGTCGTACATTCCCTCGCGTGCTTTCCTTGTGTCCTCCGTAGCCCTGCAGTCGTCTCCGGACTACCTGGCAACCGACGTATTCTGCAGCCGTGAAAGCAGACGAACCACGGGCAGGAACATGATCAGATAGATGATGGCGACCGCCACAAGTGGCGTCGGGCTAAAATAGGCGCCTTGGGCAATCTGCGCCA
>JBIQHO010000316.1:0-4172 GCA_044508545.1 Bradyrhizobiaceae bacterium
CTCGGGAGCGAGGCATCATCGTCCGGCAGGACAGCCATGAAAACGTTGCTGACCATGCGCGAGGATGTTAGCCTGAACGCTCAAATCGAAAGTGAGCTATTTCGATGTCCGGTCATACGCCTTTGATGATGAGGGCCGCCGTTGCTCGTCTCGTCTTCTTTCTTGGCATATGGCTTGTGATTGCGAATTGGAGCGAAGAGAATCTCGTCGTCGGTTTGGCGGCGTCCGCGCTTGCTCTGTGGATCAGTCTGTCGCTCTTGCCACCCGGCTCGGTCCGTCCGCGTCTTGTCCAGCTTGCCAGACTTAGCTTTCGCTTTCTGAGTTGCTCGATCATCGCTGGCGTGGATGTCGCCCGCCGCGCGCTACTGCCGCGCGTTGATCTGCGTCCCGGATTTGCCGACGTTCCCGTTACCCTGCCGCCCGGCGGAGCTCGCAACGTCTTTCTCGTCTATCAGAGCCTTCAGCCGGGTACCTCGCCGATAGGTGTGGAAGGCGACATGCTTCAGGTGCACTGCCTCGACATTTCGCAGCCGACAGCGGAGGCCATCAAGGCGGACGAGACCCTGTTCAAAGCGGCGATCTGTCATGAATGAACTGCTTCTCGTCGCGGCAGGCCTGATCATACTCATGGTTGCGGTTGGACTTGCGCGCATTTCGCGCGGCTCGGACGTGGAAGGATTGATGGCGGTCCAACTGCTCGGTACCGGCGGCATCGCAGCATTATTACTGATTGCGTATGCGACGAGCGTTCCCGGCGTGGAGGATGTTGCGCTGGGTCTTGCCTTGCTCGCTGCGTTTGCCACCATTGCTCTGGTCAATCTGCTCGATGCTGAACAGGGAGACGCGGAAGCGTGATCGC
Source organism: Bradyrhizobiaceae bacterium (assembly GCA_044508545.1). Taxonomy (GTDB): domain Bacteria; phylum Pseudomonadota; class Alphaproteobacteria; order Rhizobiales; family Xanthobacteraceae; genus Nitrobacter. Next base: position 860 of record JBIQHO010000316.1, read on the forward strand.
GCTTCTCGACCTCTTGAGTATCGCCGCCATCGCTGCCGGCACGTTTTTCTTTTTCGCCGGAACGGTTGGCCTTCTGCGTTTTCCGGATTCGCTCAGCCGTCTGCATGCTCTGACCAAGGTCGACAATCTCGGCCTTGGCCTGGTCGTGCTTGGCCTGATCCCGCGTGCCGAAAGCGCGCTTTCAGCGCTTAAGCTGGTTGTCATCTGGGCTTTGGTTCTGCTCTCCGGCGCCTCGACTGCGCAATTGATCGGCCGCGCGCTGAGGCGAGGCCGCAAATGAGTATTCTGCCCTATCTCGACATCTGTCTCGCCCTTTTGGTTGTCGCCGTCGCCTTCTGGACCATCGCGGCGCGAGACCTGTTCGCGTCGGTGGTCGGCTATGTCGCTTACGGGTTGTTGCTCGCTTTCGTCTGGATCCGCCTCTATGCGCCGGATGTTGCCTTGACCGAGGCGGCAGTTGGCGGAGGGGTCACCGGCGTCCTGCTTATTACCGCCGGCAAAAGACTCGGAGGGCTCAGGAATGTCGGGCAGGACGCGCGCCCGGGATTCGGCCTCAGCCTCGCCGCCGGCGTGCTCGGCGCGGCTGTCGCCGGCGCCTTGTGCGCTGTCATCCTGATGCTGCCTGATCCGCCGCCGTCGCTCGCGCCGGAAGCCGCTGCCGCCACCCACGGCGCCGGTGCCGGTCTGGGCAACCCCATCACGGCGGTGTTGATGTCTTATCGCTCCTTTGACACCATGCTTGAGAAGATGGTCCTGATCCTGGCGGTAGTCGGGGTCTGGTCGGTGGGCGCCGACAGCACATGGGGCGGTGCACCGGCGCCGTTTCGCAGGTCCAAGCCCGATGCTCCAATGGTCTTTCTCGCCCAGATGCTGGCGCCTGTCGGCGTGCTCATCGGCGTTCATATATTCTGGGTTGGCGCCGACGAGCCGGGCGGCGCCTTCCAGGGCGGCGCTTTGCTTGCGGCCATGTGGGTGGTGACGATGATGGCGGGGGTGGCGGAGCCACCCCGCGTCGACGCAAGGTGGGTCCGTCTGGCTCTGGTCGCCGGGCCTGCGGTATTCCTCGTCATCGGCCTTGCCGGCGGGGTTGCGGCAGGAAGTTTCTTCGCTTATCCGCCAGCCCTCGCCAAACCGATCATTCTGTTCATCGAAGCGTTCATGGTGTTGTCCATTGCGGTGGCGTTGCCGATGCTCGTCGCCGGCTCACCGGGCGAGAGACCCGATCGATGACGCCCTCGGTTATAGCGGGATTGCTCGGCGCGGCTCTGGTTGGTCTTGGGCTCTATGGTCTCATTCTCCACCCACATCCGTTGCGCAAACTACTCGCCTTCAATCTGATCGGCAGCGGTGTTTTCCTCGTTTTCGGCATCGTGGCGCGGCGCGGCGCGGCTGCCGGCTTGCGCTTTGATCCCGTCCCGCAAGCCATGATCATCACTGGAATTGTCGTCGCCTTCGCCGCCAGCGCGGTTGCGGTGGCGCTCATCCTGCGCCTGTCCGCGGTCGGCAGCCGCGTCACGTTGGACCCCGAGGTCCCGACCCGGCCGGACGGCGGGGACGCGAAGTGATGGCCGATCTGTGGACGACCACGCCTGGCGGCTACCTGCTCGTTCTTGCGATTCTGCTGCCGCTTGCAGGAATCATTCTGTCCTTCACGCTCGGGGGCCGCAGCGCCGAGCGCGTCGCTCTGTGCTCGACGCCATTCGGACTGGCGCTGGCCTGTGCGATCGCGCTCCATGTCGATCGAGCGGGCAAACCCCTCGTCTACGTGATCGGCGCACTGGAGCCGCCGCTCGGTATCGCTTTGCGCGCCGACGGCATATCGGCGATCATGCTGATCACCACCGCGGTCATTGTAACGGCCGCCGCATTGTACGCCCGCGCGAAATTCGCCACGCCTGACGGCATCCGGGAAAGCCGGAGCTCCCTGATTTTCTGGATCATGCTTCAGTCGATCTGGGCCGCGCTGATCATCATTTTCGTCGGCGGCGATCTCTTCAACCTTTACGTCGCGCTGGAACTGCTCACCTTCGCCGCGGTGCCGCTGGTTTGTATCGATGGCCGCCCGGAGACGCTCGTCGCCGCATTGCGCTATCTCCTCTTCGCCCTGTTCGGATCGATTTGCTATCTGCTCGGCGTCGCCCTGCTCTACGGAGCGCACGGGACGCTGGACATTCCGCTTCTCGCCCAAAGGGTTCAGCCCACGCCCGTTGTTTGGACGGCAGCCGCTCTTATGACCGGCGGCCTGCTCGCCAAGACGGCTCTTTTCCCTTTGCATCTCTGGCTGCCGCCCGCTCACGCCAACGCGCCGGCGGCGGCAAGCGCGGTGCTCTCCAGCCTGGTTGTCAAAGGCTCGTTCTTTCTCACGCTGCGGCTGTGGTTCTATGTCCTTCCCGGCCTTTCCGCGGATCAGGCCGCGATGGTTATCGGCTGTCTCGGCTCGGCGGCGATTATCGCGGGCAGCGTCATGGCATTGCGTCAGGCGCGGCTGAAATTGTTGATCGCCTATTCGACGGTGGCCCAGATCGGTTACCTCTTTCTGGTGTTTCCGCTCGCGACAGGCGCGCAGAGCTGGAGCGCGATGAGCTGGAGTGCCTGCTTCATGCAGATTCTCGCCCATGCGTTCGCGAAAGCCGCGATGTTTTTCTCCGCTGGCCTGCTCGCCGAAGCGCTTGGCCATGACCAGATCGCAAGGCTTGGCGGCGCGGCGCGCTTGCTGCCTTTGACCTTCCTGACCATCGCTCTCAGCGGATTGTCCCTGATGGGATTGCCGCCGAGCGGCGGCTTCAGCGCCAAATGGCTGATGCTGCAAGCTTCCATCACATCAGGCCAGTGGTTCTGGACGCTTCCCATTCTAGCCGGCGGCCTGCTTGCCGCCGGCTATGTCTACCGCATTCTCGCGCCCGCATTGTCCGATGACCGGATCGCGTTGAAATCGTCGCCGAAGCGCAGCCAGGAGGTGCTTGCGCTTGGTCTTGCGATGGTCGCTATCGCACTCGGCTTCGTGCCGCAGACTTTCTCGGACATTCTTGAAATAGGCCGTCCGGTGGCGGCGCTGCCATGAGTGATCTTTTTCCCATCTTGCTGGTTGCGAGCCTTGGCACGCCGCTGGCCTTCCTTGCCGCCTGCTTTGTCAAAGGCTGGCGGCGCCGGGTCCTTGCCCTGCAATGGCTCGCCCCAACGCCCGGTCTCGCGGCCGGTCTGGCCGGCCTGACCGGCGCGCCGCTCACCTACGACCTGCCTGTCTCGGGCTTCACCTTGCGCCTCGGTCCGCCAAGCGCGCTGCTTCTCGCCGGCGCGGCCTTGCTTTGGATCA